>JAGHBZ010000272.1 GCA_021160705.1 Candidatus Sumerlaeota bacterium | reverse complement strand
GCACTCTCGTCATCTTGAACCCCCTTATATTTCCAAATACCTGGGAAAGAACAAATGGGGGTATGTCTATGTGACTATATCACCCGAGGCCGAGAAACTTTTACCAGATATTAAGGAACAATTAATTAAGGCTTTAGAAATTTCCGATAAGCAATAACAACAAGATTTTTTATAATGGCTCTGGAGGTTTGATTATTCTCTTGACTAAGAATTTTCAGAAAATTTGCACTTTATCTTCTTTCTCCATATCTCGCAGTGGGATTTGCATAAATAAATCCCCATTGCTGATTGTTCCATTACTCGGGTCATACATTACCTCCGGCACATAGCTCTCGCCGTATGGGAGTGCTTCCTCCTCATCTGTATCAGGTCCATAACTATAAACACAGACAGGCATTGTATTCGAAATCCCAAGTGGTTTACCTCTGGTATTTGCGAACGGGTCTGGCGGTAGTCCATTCGGAAAGAGTTTCCTCAACTCCTCTGCGGTAGTTGCTTTCACTCCCTCTCGGGGAAATGGGTATTTACGCTCTTTTGGAATTTTAATAATAATATCTCCTGGACTTACTGTCCCATTCGTGGGGTCATAATATAGCCCCCCACGATTATCTATCTCATCCGGACCAATACTATAACACACAAAACTTCCGGTCTCCCCCTTGTTAATAAACCTGAACGGCTTTCCAGAAAATGGGTCTTTCAGTGGACCATCAGGAAGCAAGGGACCAAACTCTGAATCCGTCTCAGGAAATTTTCCATTCACCAATAGATGATACCTCACTGCTACTGCCATTCGGGTTAATTCAAATTTTGCTTCTACTGTTTTTTCCCTAACTCTACAATCTTTAATTGCGTTTCGTAAACTCCTGTCCACAAGTACCCTGAGCCGATTAATTGGATGCTCATTGAGAAAACATTCTTCTACCGTGTCTCCGGGAATGTCCTTTGCCAGTTCATCAAGCCTCTCCCACAATGTCTTGAAATCTTCTTCTGTCTCACACGCATTCAATGCATACAACATTAACCCTCCATTAGCAATCTGACATACTGCCATCCCGATAAGACGCGCTATTATCAAATTTGAACGTCGTAACAACTTACCTGTATAATAGCACGCCGCAAATAACTCCAGTGCTTCCGAACGTTTACCTTCTAACAGGTAAAATATCCCTGCTATTCTAAAAAGCTTTGTATTCACCTGTATATCTAGAAAGTTGGGTACAAGCACACCTGGAGTATATGGAACCTGACGTCTGGGCACATAATATCTCTTATATGTCATTATATTGGGAATTTGTGCCAGACGATAACTCAGGTCGTTGGATTGAGCACAGAGCTCGTTAAGAAAATAGTATGCGTTCTCTGACATCGGCGGTGGACTCTTCAGGGATTGGGCTTTCGTTACCATACTCAGGTAAAAAGCCACTATGAGCCCTATCATAATTACCAGAAGCACAACGATTAAAATAAATTTCTTCATTCACTTCCTCCGCTGGAACATAATCTATATTTACAACATCCTTACTACATTATGTCTCGCTATACAACAAATTTAGAGCCTTACCTGTGCTATGGATAAAGTTATATCGTTTGAAATGAAAAAAGCCTTTATTTCTACAAGCTTGTTATAGCATAATAGCAAATTCATCTCATCACTGGAAAGGAGGAACATTAAGATGATGAAGAGAATCTCAATTGCTGGAGTTTTGCTTATGATTTTCTTTTGTGCCTTCACGTTTGCGGAAGAGCAGAAAAGCAAATCGCCACCACCTAAAGCAAAAGAAAAAACTGAAAAAACACCCACTCCTCAGGCGAAGAAAACCCCTGTACCTGAATTCACTAAAGAACAATTGCTTAAAGGCTACGGTCCAGGCACATACGTGGTATTCCATACCACGATGGGCAATATTCTTTGTCGCCTCTTTACGGACAAAGCGCCTTTGACCTGTAAAAATTTTATTGGACTTGCTGAAGGCACTAAAGAATGGACTGACCCCAGAACCGGCAAGAAAGTTAAAAAACGTTTTTACGATGGACTGACTTTTCATCGTGTAATTCCCGGGTTTATGATTCAGGGCGGTTGTCCGCTGGGCAATGGACGGGGTGGACCCGGCTATTATTTTAAGGACGAATTCCATCCTTCTCTCAAATTCG
Organism: Candidatus Sumerlaeota bacterium; assembly: GCA_021160705.1. Taxonomy (GTDB): domain Bacteria; phylum Sumerlaeota; class Sumerlaeia; order MWCT01; family JAGHBZ01; genus JAGHBZ01. The sequence goes on along the minus strand of JAGHBZ010000272.1, from coordinate 5,383 downwards.
ACCGGGCTGGTCTACTGGCAATGGCAAATGCCGGTCCTAACACTAATGGCAGTCAGTTCTTTATCACTGAGAAACCTACACCCTGGCTAAATAACCGCCACACCATCTTTGGCGAAGTGCTGAAAGGAATGGATGTCGTGAAAAAAATCGCTCGTGTACCCGTAGTAGATAAAAGAACCAATAAACCTGTGAAAGATGTCATTATGAAGAAAGTTGAAATAATCCGTGTAGAAAAACCAAAAACTTTAGGGGTCAGACCTCAGAATCACTAAAGTTCAGGCGTCCAGCATAATCATACACAACTTCATAGTGAGGTACTTACTGCATACCGTCCGCCAGCTCGCTTTTTTCGTTTGTTGTTATGTCCGCCTCCACTACAGTAAATAGAAATATTAAACACTCCAGTGCTATGACCTTTGCACTGTTGATGAGTTTATAACTTTATTTAAAATAGCATAATACCATCAGGTCTCTGAAACTTGCGAATAATCCGAATCAGGTGATTTAATCAGGCTCAAAGAGACGTTCCCAGTCAATCTCTTCTTTGAGTTCAGGCTGGTTCGTTTTCTCAAGCAAAAATGGTCCTATGGCAAGATAATCAAGTCCGGTGCGCATAAAACACCGATACGCATCCTCTGGCGAACAAACAATAGGTTCCCCTCGCACATTAAATGACGTATTGAGCACCACTGGCACTCCAGTGAGTCGCTCAAACGCGGAAATGAGCTCATAATACAAGGGGTTATCCTCCCGTGATATTGTCTGAAGCCGTGCAGTACCGTCAACGTGCGTTACTGCAGGAATTCTCTTAAACCCATCTTTTGTCTCAGCCACAAGCAACATAAATGGGCTCTTGCCGTTAAACTTGAAATACTCGCTAACTTTTTCTTCTAAGACCGTCGGGGCAAACGGACGGAACGCTTCACGATGTTTAACCTTTGCATTAATCACGTCTTTCATTTCGGCTCTGCGCGGGTCCGCAAGGATGGAGCGAGCACCAAGCGCACGGGGTCCAAACTCCATTCTCCCCTGAAACCAGCCTATGATTTTGCCTTCCGCAAGGTGATGGGCTACTCGCTGAACCAGCTCTTCTCTCTCCAGCTCTGTATAAGGTGCTGAGAACTGCTCAAGTACCTGCCTTATCTCTTCAGCAGTATATTCAGTGCCCAGATAAGCATTTTGCATCACATATCGGCGCGGGTGCTTCAGCACTGTATTATAAATATAAAATGCCACACCCACCGCACCTCCTGCATCCCCTGCCGCTGGCTGGATATATATATTCTCAAAGGGTGATTCACGAAGTAGCCTGCCATTAGCAACGCAGTTCAATGCCACACCACCTGCCATACAGAGGTTTTTCATTCCTGTTTGCTTGTAAACGTAGTTCGCCATCTTGAGCATAACTTCTTCAGTAATCTTCTGGATGGATGCAGCAATATCCGCATCTCGTTCAGTAACTTCACTCTCCGGTTTCCTGCGCGGTCCACCAAACAACCTGTCAAAAAATCCGTTGGTCATCCTCAATCCGTATGGGTATTCAAAATATTTCATATTCATCACGAAACTGCCATCCTCGCACACTTCTATGACTTCTTTAAGTCGGTCATAATAACGGGGTTTGCCATAAGGAGCCAGTCCCATCACTTTGTACTCTGCACTGTTAACCTTAAACCCCAGATAGTAGGTGAATGCACTATACAGCAACCCAAGCGAGTGCGGAAATCGTATCTCGTAAAACAGGCTAATATCATTTCCTCTGCCAACCCCATAGGTTGCGGTCGACCACTCCCCTACCCCATCAATGGTGATGATGGCTGCTTCATCAAACGGCGAAACAAGAAAAGCACTCCCTGCATGCGAAAGATGATGTTCACTGAAAAGAATATTATCTTTTTTATAGCCAAGCTCTTTGCGAATTACTTCTTTAAGCCAGAGCTTGTGTCTCAGCCAGATAGGCATCGCTGTGAGAAATCCTTTGAATCCTCGCGGGAAAAACTCAAGATGTGTCTTCAGTAACCGCTCAAACTTTACAAATGGCTTGTCATAAAATCCCACATAATCCACATCGTTGATGTCAATGCCAGCAGTATCAAGACAGAACCTGATGGCATTAAATGGAAATGACTCATCGTGTTTTTTACGCGTGAAACGTTCCTCCTGCACCGCAGCAATTAGCTCGCCATCTTTCACCAGTGCAGCCGCTGAGTCATGATAATACGCTGATATGCCAAGTATATACATACGTCCTGATTACTCATCTCGTTTTTTTATTGGTCACACATAACGCCTATTATTCTATATTCCCTATCCTGAGGCAAAGTTTAGGGGACACACCCTCGGACACCTCACTGAAAAGATTCAGTGGTTCTCCATTCCTCCACAAGAATAAATCCTCAGACTTTAGTATAATAAAACCCTCAGAAGAACGGGTTTAAAATTGTCGTTTCATCTCCTCAATTGTATGCTTCATTTCTGGACGTGGTAACCAGTACGAGTCCTGATTGCGCTTAAATGCAATGAGATGTCTTTTCCCTAACATTTTTAATATAATGGCAGTAAATGCAAAAACCGTGAAATACGTCAACGTCAGAAATACCACGCTCCAGATTTTCAACACACGTTCAGCACCTTTCTGTGCAGTACCTTTTATCTTTTTAAAAAGTTTTTTCATCGTCTTTCACTCATTCAACTTGCCGTACAAATCTCACAAAAAATTATCTCTAACACACCTTTAACCAGTCAACGTTAAGTTACCCTAATCATTAGATAAAGAGCAGAAATAATTGAAAGCCTTCGCTTCTCCTCTTTAAAGTTTTTGCTCATCTTTATATCCCCACGATAAATCGAGGGTTAATGATAAGATGATATTTTACTTCATCACGAATTTCTTGGAGTCTTTCACATTTTGCCTTATCAGGGTGGATAATCAAAAGGTTTTGTTTTTTTCTATAGTGAGTTAGTGACCCGCTATAGGGTTATCTGACCTGCAATAGTCTCTTTTCCTAATCTCGTGGAATGATTTCTTTTATCTGAAAAATTTAAAATTTAAGGGGAAAACTCCTGAGCATAATCACATTATCTGGATTTGAAGAGCGTGCGGATAACATTAAGACCTGCTCTTATGCGAGCCGAGATAGGCGAATGATTGCGTAGACGAAATATTTCGCGGATTACCCAGCGGGGACGGATATAAAACTCTCGCATCGCACGACGTTGAGCGGCAATCAGTTCTTCAGCTGAGAGTTCTTCAGTGCGGACAACGGCAGACCCCTCCTCTTCATAATCTGCCCAGTCTGTGCTGACAAGCCAGTTATTTTGTTTTGCTATGTCATAAAACTCTGTGCCGGGAAATGGCGTGGCAATATGTACATTAATATAGTCAGGATTAATGCGTTTCATAAATGTCAGTGTATCCTGAATGGTCTGATTATTTTCGCCGGGAAGTCCGAGAATAAAATACGCCATAGATAGAATACCAGCTTTTCTTGTTAGCTGGATTGCCCGAAGGCTATCTTCAAGGCGAATGGCTTTTTTAGCGCGGTCAAGAATCTGCTGGTTGCCGGATTCCACGCCATAGGAAATCAGTTTACATCCAGCCCGACGCATTAATCGGAGCATTTCCAGGTCAACGGCGTCCACTCTGCTGTTGCAAATCCACTGGAATCGTAGGTTTCGGGTCAGAATCCTGTCTAAAAATTCCATCAACCATTTTTTGTTCAGGGTGAGGGAGTCGGTCATAAAGACGATGTGGCGAATTCCAATGTCTTTAATAATTTGCTCAATTTCAGCGATGACATTTTCAGGGGAGCGGACACGAATTTTTCTACCCCACACTTTGCCAGCACGACAAAAAATACATTGCCAGGGACATCCCCGTGTAGGAATGACAGTGGCAAAAGGGTGTCTACCAAAAAATGGCATATGATAACGGTCGTTTGGAAGAAACTCGCGAGCAGGGAACGGGAGTCTGTCAAGCGGCTCAATATAAGGACGAGGCTCGGTAATTATGAATTCGCCAGTATTGGTGTCGTTGAACGCAATGCCTTTGATACGGCGTAGTGATTCGGTATCAGAATCATCTTTTTTGTTCAAGTAGTCGAGCAGTTCAACTATGGTATCTTCAGCTTCGTTAATTATGACAAAATCAACCGCAGGATGAGAAACCGACTCCTGAGGCAATGCAGAACAATGAGTGCCGACAAGTATAGTAATAGCGGGATGAACCTTTTTTATTTCAGCCAGTACAGTAACATCGTTTTTAAAAGTAGGTGTGCTGGTATTGGCGACGACCGCTTGGGGTTTGAATTTTTTTATCTGAGCCAGCAGGTCGTTAAGCGAGAGATTTTCTGCCATAGCGTCAATCAGAGCAGGTGTGAATCCGGCGTCTTTGACGACAGCGGTCAGGTAAGCGAGTCCGGTCTGTGGCCAGAGTTCCCCGGCAACGGCACGTCTGCCACAACGCCCGATTTCCTTCATAAATTTTTCTCGCTTCAGGTCAGGCGGATTTAAAAATAAAACTCGCATTTTTGCTTTTACATTCTCTATTTTGGAGTAAACCATAATTTATCTTACCTTCAAAATCAGATGACAATCAAAGGGAATTTTGAGTCTCATTAGACTAAAGCTGAATAAGGCAATTCAGGGCAATAGGATGAGAACACAATTTAGATGAAGTATTATATATAGAATCCGAGATAGATGTAAATTCTCTTAGAACGCCTTATGTGACCTTATATGCACAACAATTTTTATTTTATGCTCTGTCGCAAAGATAGGGTGTGTATATAAAACGATTATTTAGCAATGATGTGGTGTTTTTTTTGGCAGAATAGTGCTCTCAGCTCTTCCATAACCCTTGCTGAGGAGTTCTAAAAGGCAAAAAGTGGTGTCCGTTTTGTCCGTTTGGTCCGTTGTGTCCGTTTAGTCGGTTTGTCGGTTTAGTCGGTTAGTCGGTTTAGCAAGGTTTATCATCCTTATCGCCTACCACTAATCTCAAAATTCCTGAAATGTGAAAATGAGAGCTGAGCTTCACAGGTTAACTCCTATTCCTGGCTTCCTGGTTTCCTTATAGAAAAAAGAACATTAATAAGGAAGCCAGGAGACCAGGAGAGGTGTGAAATATTAGGATTTTTCGCTTCTGTCAGAAAAGGAAATTAATACTACGATGTGCTTGCAACAAGGCAATTTTTCTTCTCAGTGTGCCCGGTGAACTCTGTGGCTAAGAAGAAAAAGAGCAAGCCATAGAAGGTTCAGAGTTTACTGAGATTCAGTAATCCGTGGTTTCAGAAGAAAAAATCTTTAACCACGAATGGGCACGAATCTTCCCGAAAAGAAAAATAAAATTTATAACTCGCCACTGAGGACTCAGAGGTTACAGAGG
>JAGHBZ010000198.1 GCA_021160705.1 Candidatus Sumerlaeota bacterium | reverse complement strand
TGTCTTCTTTCCCGCCTCTACTTTCTGCCATCACGTCCCCCTTTGCCTCACTACCTTTAAGTCCCTCAAGAAAGAAGACATATCTCTCTAACATCACAGCTAAACAATAATGATAGGGATTATACCGCCAGATTTTATATCTTTCTTTATGTTCAAGTTTATCTATAACCACTGTAATAACGGTGTACTCCCATTTTTGCAAACACTTGAGCAGCTCTTGGTTAAATTGCATCTCCACAGAGCTGTCTTTCAAAATGTGAAATGGATATTTTTTGTTAACTAATTTTCTCCTGTGAAAAATGACCGGTTCGTCCGGGTCAATGCGAAACCTTTCTTTCAGTTTTTCCATTTGTGGCACTAGAGATGAATTTACATAGGAGAGTGACAGAATTACTCCAGTTAATGATAAAAATCTCTCATTGGGCATATCTGCGCAGTCCAAGTCAGCATTTCCTACTTCATCTACATATATTCTAAATTTTTCCATTTGTCATTAGAAACGCATACATAACTTGTCAGCAAAAATATACACATCTATCGCTGCAAAAGAATTATCAAGATTTAAATCACAATTGCTCTTTTCTTCTGGATTTTATTACAATGCTTTAATAGAAAAGTAATTTTTAAAATATTAGAAGGTGGAGGAGAAATATGAAGAGGATAACTGGAACGTTTATAGATGAAATAACCTGGGATATTCCGTCACAGAACTGGGGTAAGGAGGAATGGCGTAAAGAGTTTGACACTATGAAAGACATTGGGATTGATACCGTCATCATCATTCGGGCGGGATTGCGAGATATGGCGGTGTATCCTTCGGAAGTGCTCGGTATAAAAGATGTTCCTGACCTTGCTCTGCTGTTTCTTGATGAATCGGAACGATGTGGTATGCGACTTTTTTTCGGCAGCTACGACACAGGCAATCTTGAATACAGGTTTGAGAGATGGCAGGATTGCTGGCAAATCAATAAAAAACTCATCCCTGAGATTCATAAACGATATGGTGAGCATCCAGCTTTTTCTGGCTGGTACATTTCTCCTGAGACCTGTGTTGCCACTGAAGGTTCATTGGAGTTGTATCGTCGCCATAGTGAGCTGATGAAGGAACTCACCCCGGACAAGCCTGTCTTAATTTCGCCGTATTATCCCGCCTGGGTTTATAGAAATGACACAAAAGAAGAGCGTCACAGAAAATTTGTTGAGGACTGGCATAAGATTTTCACCAATGTGCCGAGTATTGACATCTGTGCGTTCCAGGATGGCTCGTGTGCGTTTCTCACAAAAGGCTGTACTGAGCCAACAATTGAGCTTGAAGACTATATTAAAGAATTACACCAACTCTGTGCTGAGGTAAAGGTTACTCTGTGGAATAACGTGGAGACGTTCGGGCGAACTTATCCCATTAAATTCCCGCCGATTGACTGGCGTCTGCTCAAACGAAAAATGGAAATCACTGACCCCTACGTGGAGAAACAGATTACCTTTGAATTTAGCCATTTTCTCAGCCCGAATTCCACTTACCTCTCAGCCAGAACCCTTTATAGACGCTATTGTGAGGAGATTATCAACGTTTAAAGCATCTGGAGCGTTTAGCAAAAAATATAATATCAATTTCTTCGCCTGAGAAGTTCAGCTTTTTCTCTCCATAAAAAAGATTTGTCTCCAGGTGGTGTTGAGAGTATTCTTTTCCCTGCTATATACTTTACTTTAAGTTGAGCAACTTCGGAAGCAATAATATGACAAAACTAAGTCACATACAAAAATATCTATTGTTCGGGGGCGTACTATTAATACTGATACTGCTTCTGGCGTTCTGGATTGTGTTCACCCGACAGGAAAAACTCATTCGCTGTCAACTTCATTCCAGTGCAGAATCCATATTTGAGAACATTGTTCTGACACGTCTCTGGAACGCAAACTATGGTGGAGTTTACGTATTGAAAAAGCCCGGAGAGGAATCAAACCCATATCTCAAGGATTCGGATATTCAAACCATAGATGGGAAAATATATACGTTGAAAAATCCTGCCTTAATGACACGTGAAATATCCGAACACGCACAACAACAAGATAAATTCGCATATCACATTACCAGTTTAAAATTGATAAATCCGGCTAATGCCCCTGACGAGTGGGAACGCAATGCACTAATGTCGTTCGAGCAGGGTGTTGCGGAGATGACTCAGATAACCACACGCAATAAACGTCCGCTATATAGACTGATGCGACCCCTGCGCTATGAGACGAGTTGCATACGTTGCCACGCCTGGCAAGGATACAAACTCGGGGATGTACGTGGTGGAATCAGCATTACACTTCCGTACGAACAGACCGCAGCTATGTTACATACAAACCGTCTGGCAATGATAACGTTAGCTATAGCGGTGTTGCTGATTTTAGGGTTAGTGCTTTACTTTTTCGTCTGGCGGTTAATGAATAGATTATCTGCACAGAATGTTGAGTTAGCAGAGCTGAATCAACAGAAGAACGAATTCTTTGGCATCTTAGCCCACGACCTGCGTAATCCTCTTACAGTAATCCTTGGATATACTCAATTTTTGCTTCAAGAGATTAAAGGGCGACTCAATGAGGAACAAATCAAGTTGATTTCAAGCATCAAGAAAAACAGCGATTTTATCCAGCGTTTGATTGACGATTTTCTGGATATTTCCAAGATTGAAGCCGGGAAACTGGAATTAGATTTGCAGGAGACAGATTTATTAGCCCTTATAAACCGTGCGGTTGAATTAAACAACGTACTTGCAGAGAAAAAACAAATTAAGATATTCTTTGATTATGATGAGCGTTTACCCAAAATGAGGATTGATGAACTTAAGATTGAGCAGGTTCTGAATAATTTACTCTCCAACGCAATAAAATTTTCATATCCGAATAGTTCTGTGTATGTTCACCTCACCAGAGATGACAACAATGCAATTATTTCAGTTAAAGATGAAGGACAGGGAATCCCGGCAGGTGAACTGAATAAATTGTTTAAACCCTTTGAAAAAATTAGCGTAAAAAGCACAGACGGCGAAAGAAGTACCGGATTAGGACTGGCAATCGTTAGAAAAATAGTTCAGGGGCACAATGGCAATATCTGGGTGGAAAGCGAACCCGGCAAAGGGTCAACTTTTTATGTCTCACTCCCGATTATGAAGTAAAATTACGGAATGATTAATCCGAACACCTAATAGCTTAAGGCGTTTGCCAACTCTCTGAAAACAGTAAAGGGATAAATGACTTTATGTTCAAATCCCAGCATCGCCAAAGTTTGAAATTGTTATATCTATGAGAATTGCAAAAGCTACATCAGGCATCGAAATTTTGCTTTGCTAATTCCCCTGAACCTCCTGGACTCCTGGCAAGGACGGAACCGTGTCGTTAATAGCTACAACCGGCAATCACCGTCCGCCTCTACGGGAAAACTTATGACATCATCTTTAATCCCGGTGTTACTGGTGGTGGCGACAATTTTTACGGTCTTCTCCTTTGACATAATGAGTTTCGACCCCGCAGACGCCACCTCCAGCTGGGTATATCTTGAGTCAGTTGCCTTTGAGGAGGTGATGGTTAGTGCTTAAGCAGGGGGTTTATCGGTTTGTCGGTTGGGTCGGTTCTGTCGGTTTAGTCGGTTAGTAGGTTGAGGGTTCAAGAGGTGGATTCCAGGGAACGGAGTTCCTCGAAGCAACTTTTTCCAATAAATTCGCGCAATATTGAAGTTGGGGGTACACAGCTCTCAGAGACAGGCAGGAAATAGCTGGTAAACTTAAGAAGCCGTCGGGCTTCGCTATAGACTTCTTCTGAGGGTGGAATCTTCTTAAGCCAGGGCTCCGAGAATGTCCGCAATACGCTTAATTCATAAATCAGTGCTGAGTTGAACATTACATCAGCACTCTCCTGGTAAGGAAAGATATGCTGTTCTTCCCCACGGCGAACCATTGACCAGCGTCGGATTGTCTCTACTGGCGAGTAACCCCGATACTGGTTATCGCGAATCAGCCTGCGTAGTACTCTAACATCAGAGGTAGAGATACGATTGTGTTCGTCAAGGTTAAGTTGTGCAAATGCGCTGACATAGATTTTAAACTTCATTGCTTCAGGGATATGCTCGGTAAGTTTTTCATTCAATCCATGAATACCTTCAACGATAATGATGGTGTTTTTATCGAGTTTTACACGTTCTCCCCGCTCGGATTTGCCTTTGCGAAAATTATACACGGGAAGTTGCACTGATTCGCCAGCAAGCAATTTTGACAGATGGCGTTGAAAGAGTTTAATATTAATTGCCTCCAGTGACTCGAAATCCAGCTCCCCTGACTCTGTGCGGGGTGTGCGTTCTCTATCAACGAAATAATTATCAAGATGCACGGTAAAACTGCGTCGTCCAACCACGTTAAGCTGTACTGCCAGCCGATGTGAAAACGTCGTCTTCCCGGATGAACTCGGACCAGAATTCAGGACTACCCGAACCTGTTTTCGTTCATTTATCATATCAGCAATCTGAGCAATACGTTTCTCGTGCAGTGCTTCTGCGGTGAGGATGATTTCTTTTATATTACCTTCTTTGATTCGTCGATTTAGGTCAGCTACGTTTCTGATGCCCAGAAGTCTGCCCCATTCTTCGTACTCCTGATACACCTGAAACATCTTCTTCTGTTCAATAAATTTAGGCAACCGTGTGGGGTCTTCAATTGAAGGAAAACGAAGAATAAATCCCGGGGGGTAGGGTTTAATATCAAACAGCCTGACCGACCCGGTGGATGGCGCAAGAATACCATAAAAGTGGTCATAGGT
>JAGHBZ010000217.1 GCA_021160705.1 Candidatus Sumerlaeota bacterium | reverse complement strand
GCTCAGAACTACCAGCTTCTGCTTCGCGAAGATATTTCTGCTCGTGCAAGAGTGCTCGACCCGGTAGTGCTACTTATGATGCTATTTTTTATTGGCAAAAAATTCTTGTCTGGTGAAGGTAGTGTTAACCTGTCTGAACTGCGTAATCTCTGCCCAATCCCTCCAAAGGACTTTAATCAGCACGTGGAGTATCTTGAACGGAATAAGATGATTTTGCGAACCAGCGATAATGAATGCGTTGCACTTGCACGCCCACCGGAAAAAATTCAACTCCAGGACTTTCTTCAGTTCTTTAATAAAGCAAAAACGATGTTTCACTTCTCGGCCATTGATGAATCCGGAGAACAATTCCTCCAACGACTCAAACAGATGGACAACAATATGGCTGAATTGCTCTCCGGGAAAACGCTGGCTTCTTTTTTATCCTAAATTAATGGAGAGAGAAAAATGGCCCCGAAAAAATTATTTTATACCTCTATTATATTGCTCGCATTGTTCTGTGCTCCCACAAGGAGTGTAAATCCAGTTGAGCGCTCATTACCCACTCCGGCAAAAACTGCGGTCATTACCATCTCAGGTGTCATTAATGAGCGTGTTGAGCTCTACAACATTTTTCGACCCGACGTCCTGACACTCAGAGACTATTCAGAGCTGATTAAAAAAACTAAAGATGACCCTGACATTGACCTTGTCGTGATAAAATTAGAAACCCCAATATTGGGCTGGGCAAAAGCAACCCAGCTACGACGCTCAATCCTGCAACTCAAAAACAGTGGAAAACCGGTCTTTGTGTACCTGCAAGATGCCGAGCTTATTCACTACTACATTGCCAGTGCTGGCACAGAAATCCTGATGTCTCCCACTGCAAGCCTTCTAATCACAGGCATTGGCATTGACGTCTATTACCTGAAAGAATTACTCAATAACATTTATATTAACAGCGACATACTGGTAATCGGTAAATATAAGACCGCTGCTGAACCCCTGACCCACAAAGAAATGTCACCAGAAGCGCGTGAGATGTTCAACTCCATTCTTGACAACTTTTTTGAACATATACTTGACAAAATCAGTGAGTCCCGGAAACTGAGCAAAGACAAATTAAAAGAATTGATAGATAATAGTCCTTATACTCCAGAAGAAGGATTAAAGGCTGGATTAATTGATGATATATGTTACGAAGAAGAACTCCAGCAAGTCATAAACAAAAAGACTAAAACACTGACCGAGTTTATTCCTGAATATGGACTTGAAAAATTCCCTATATCTGGCGAGTTAAGTTTAGTCGACCTTTTCAGGCTAATGGCAAGTGAATCGCAGAAACAAATCAGAAAAAAAGCAGGTAAAAAAATTGCGCTCATCTATGCAGTAGGCTTAATTCTCCCCGGCTCTAAAGAGGACTATCCTTTTGCAGAAGACATTATCACAGCCGATGATATAAAAAACGTCCTTGAGAAATGTGCTGAAGATGAGGAGGTCATCGGTGCAGTGCTACGTGTAGAGAGTGGGGGTGGGTCTGCCCCTGCTTCAGACCTCATCTGTCACGCTATTGCTGAATTCGCAAAACAAAAACCTATTGTAGCTTCTCTGAGCGATGTGGCTGGCTCTGGCGGGTACTACATTGCTATGTCTTCTACTAAAATTGTCGCAGAACCTTTTACACTTACTGGCTCAATTGGTGTCATTGGTGGGAAAATCATCCTGGGTGAGCTATACAAAAAAATCGGTATTCATAAGAAAACTCTCAGTCGGGGAAAACATCATCAAATGTTCAGTGAAACCGCTCCATTCACTCCCGACGAAAGAAAAGCACTTTTACGATTGCTTCGTAACACTTATCAGAAATTTGTCGCTCAAGCAGCTGAGTTTCGTGGTATGAACACCGATGAGATGGACAAAATCGCTCAAGGAAGGGTATGGACAGGACACCAGGCTCAACAATACGGACTCGTTGACGAACTTGGCGGGATTGATACTGCAATTAATCTGGTTAAAAATATTGCCCATCTCTCACCCGAAGAAGAAATACAAATCGTTGTTTATCCAAAACCCCCGGGGATTATCCGAATACTCCGAACACTGTTTACCAGAGCGGTCTATCTCCATAACCCCTATTTGAGTTTCTTGAGCTTTCCGGTAACCCTGATAACTGAAGATACCCCTCAGCTCGTGCTCATATCACATCTTCTCCGAAAGCAACATATCTTATTCCTCTCGCCATACCTCATCAGGATAAAGTAAGTTGGCATAAAATACAGAACCTAATCATCAAGACATCATTCCAGCGAGTAGCACTAAGATTGAGCAGGAAAATTATTCTCTCATATATTTTCCTATATATGTTCGTGGCTAATCTCCTTTTGTTTTCCTTATCTCTTTTTCGTTCCCCGTCGTATTTTTGTGTTCATAAAAAAAATTGCTATTTTTAGGGAAATAGTGCTTGACTTTTTATTGCACTTTATGGGAATAAATTTATTTGTATTTAGAGTTGTGGTGGATACTTATTCATTTCCAGCACGATTTAAGTTAAGCCAATGTCTTAAAAATTTGTATAAAGGAGGCGTATAGTATGAAGACAGGTGGTGGATTAGTTTTGGGTGGGCTACTTATGCTTGTACTGATGTTAGGCGTAGGGTGCACCTACGTCCAGCGCGGTGCTGCCATAGGTGCAGGTGGCGGTGCCATTGTTGGGGGACTTATCGCTTCAACAAATGGTATACTGAATGCTGGTGAAGGAGCGGCAGTTGGTGCAGCTGGGGGTGGTCTTGCGGGTGCATTAATTGGCGACCAGTTCCAGCAGAAAAAAGTAAATGAACTGAAAGCAGAAATTGATAACCTGCGTTCGCAGATTGCCGCAAAAGACGAACTGGTCTCGCAGAAAGATAAATCGCTTGAAAAACTCCAGCGTGAACTTGCCCAGAAAGAAAACCAGCTCCGCAATTATCTCCAGCAACTCTCCGAGAAAGATAGGCTACTCTCAGCAAAAGACCAGCAGCTCTCGCAAAAAGACCGGCAACTTGCTCAACTCAAAAGAGATTACGAGGAGAAACTCAAAAACATTAAAAGTATGGAAGATAAGCTAAAGGAACTTGAAGTAAAACTTGAACAAACTCCCAAGGGACTTGAATTAACTATGCTTGGCTCCGCACTTTTTGCCTCGGGCAAGGACGAATTGACCTCTGAAGGTAAAACCCTGCTTAATAAGGTGGCTCAAATTGTAAAACAACATTTCCCGAATAAAGAAATTTTGGTAGAAGGACACACTGATTCGCAGGAAATTAAATATTCTGGCTGGAAATCCAATTGGGAGCTTGGTGCAGCACGTGCACTTGCAGTTCTGCATTATTTAGTTGACACCCAGGGTTTCAATCCGGCTAAGATGAGTGCAATTACCTATAGTAAGTACCGACCGGTTGCCGATAACGAAACCCCTGAAGGACGCCAGCAAAACCGCAGAGCAGTCGTTATTATTCTGCCTGAAGTTAAGAAAAGCTATAAGCATTTTGCTTCTGAGTAGAGGGTCCTCATAAATATTGGGTGGATTAATTACCACTTATCCTGCAAAGCGAACGTGTTTAGTGCGATGTTTTTTCTGCATAGTGATAGAGCTGAGGTATTACTTTATTACTTTTTCTCTGTATAAAACGGCGTCAATCATATACTAAAAATCTAATTGCTTAGATTCCCAGCAAGCTGAGCATTTAATTCCTGCTTCCCTATACAGCCCTGAATCTCCTGATTTCCAAATTATGTTACCGGTTTATTCCACCTGTTAACGTACTCAATCCTGAGATATGTCGTGTATCCGAGAAAGGTAATTTGTGCCTCTTAATTTCTTAATGTAAAGATGCATACTTGGATTGACAAAACGTATCACACTGGTAAATATTTCGTCATTGTTGTTTTCGTAGATGGAAATTCTCGGAAAAACATAAAGCAGAGAGAAATGTACAAAGAATGGGCTTAACCACTAAATGGCGATGAGTTCACATTGCTCAATGTCAGCGAGAATTGAAATACTCTCAATAATCGTCCTGAGTTTACTTATTGCTGGTCTGTTTGCGGTTGCAATGCTCACTCTGACAGGGGGGCATCCAATGGCTCCGCTGGATGATACCTTTATTTTTCTCCAGTACGCAAAAATGCTCAGCCAGGGGCATTTCTTTGAATACACACCCGGTGCAGGATACTCCACGGGTTCCTCCAGCCAATTATACCCATTCTTACTGGCTCCATTTTTCTGGCTCGGGCTGGATGGGGTAAAAATGATTGGGATTACATTTCTCTATGGAATCTTTTTTCTCATAGTATCCGCTCTACTTCTACGCAGTTTAGCCAACCAGTGGTTTCCCTGGAATCACACAGGGTTTGTTGTTGCACTTTTTTTTCTGCTAAATGGCAACCTATGCTGGGGATACTTATCTGGAATGGACGTCGGGCTATTTGCTACATTAATTTTGCTGACCCTCTGGTATGCTCAGCGCTGGCTCTCAGAGAAGGCAGAGAAGAAAAGAAAATATTTCTCTATTTTATTACTTGTCCTTGCGCTGATGAGCATTGCGCGTCCTGAAGGGGTTGTCCTTGTAATAGTGGCTTTTATCTTTTTTGGCATTCTATTTTTTAAAGGCTCTATCACGTTCAAGAACTGGATTACTATCAGCATTGCCGGGTTTATTCTGCCGTTCTTGTTTCTCTTTGTTACCTGGATATACACAGGCAGTTTTATCACAAATGGTTTACTGGCAAAGAGTGTCTTCCATCACCCGTATTTCAATTTCTGGGACATTGTCAGAATTATTAGCGAGCATTTTATCAGTATATGGTCAGGTTATTATGCTAATATTATGCCAGCGGAGATGTATCGCCAGTTCAAACACACGTTGATTTTCCCATATTTTCCACCGATGAGTTTATGTCTGTTTTTTCTGGGCATTCTTTTTGTCATTAAGAACATTGCCAATACTAATAAAAAAACTGCACTTATACTTTTGATACTCTTCTTTTTTGCTGGTATCAGTTCACTTGTCTTTTTAGAGACCATCTATGCCCACAGTCAGCGCTATTTTCAGCCATATCAACCTCTGTATTTGCTTTTAATGACAGGAGGAATTTTTTTTCTGGGAGAGATACTTCATCCAGAAAAACCCGCTTCTATTGCCAGAATCCTCGCACTCATTTTGCTCCTGATGAGTGTACCTTCTCTCCTGTACTGGGCACGGGAATATGGCGAGAACTGCAATGACCTTTATAATCAACACCGTCGTATGTCCTGGTGGGTAAAAGACGCTACGCCAGAAGACGCGGTACTTGGACTCACTGACTGTGGACTTATCCCCTACTATACTGGTCGTCGCACTCTGGATTTTGTTGGACTGACAACCAATGATATGGCACGCTGGTGGCGGAGTGGCATTGGCTCTACATTTGAGAAAATGGAACACCTCACCGCTGAATGGCTACCTGATTACATTATCACGCATCCAGCAGTCTGGGGTGACAAAAATTTTCTCGGCAACCCGGTGTTTCAAATTACATTACTTGACAATACCGTGTCTCTTGGTCCTGTGATGGTTGCCTATAAACAAGATTGGTCATTGCTGAATACTGGACGTTTTCCTGTGCTTGCTCACAATTTCAGCATAAACGCACGCCCCATAAGGGCAAAAATTATTGATGAACTGGACGTTGCTGACTTAGATAGTGAGGCTGAGCACCACTACATTTTTCGCTCTGACCCTGAACGTCGCTCATTCCTTCACTGGCCATACGAATGCAATTTTTATCAACAAACTTCGTATCCTGGAGTTCCACGAATTATAGCCGATGGCGGCAGAGAAATAACTGGCTCAGAAGAGTTTACGCTTAAAGCCACCCCTCACCAGCCGGCTAAACTCGTTATGCGTACAGATGCTATCTCAACGGTAACGCTTGCTGTGGAAATTAACAAAAAATTTATTGGTGAGTGGATAATTCCTCAACAGAGAGCATATAATTCTGCGTTACCAAATCCTGTAGTGTGGCAAGAGCCTGAATTCTTAATTCCCGCTTCTCTGGTCACCAGCGAGAAACTCTCAGTACGCATCAGTTGTCGATGGTCTCATATCGGCACTGGCGATATACATCGCTCTTTTCATTACTGGCTATTACAGCCTTTTCAGTCAAGGCTCTCTTCTGGAGGCTAATGACATTGAGCAAAAGTATAGGTGTCATAATCCTGATAATATTATTCATAATAAGTGTTCCTTACGGCGAACAGGAGGAATCCAAACAGGTAGCTGAAAAGAAGTCAACAACAATAACAACCCCCTCTTCTTCGTCATCGGCTGTATTTCATGGTTCACGAAACCTAAATCTCATTGCTCTGACCTACGATGACGGCCCCAATCGCCATTTTACTCCACGTTTGCTTGAAGTGCTCAAACAGGAAGACGTGCCTGCAACGTTCTTCTGGTTGGGCGAACAGGTGAAATATTACCCACAGCAAGCCAAACAACTCGCAGAAATGGGATTTGAAATCGGCAATCATACATTTGACCATAAGAATCCAGCAAAACTCTCATACCAGGAGCTGTATGATGAACTACTCTCCACACAGGAAATAATCAAAAAAACTGTTGGGATTACACCGCGGTTGTTCCGTCCACCTTATGGCTCGCTTAATAAGACTGTTCGGCAAGTGGCAAAAGAACTGGACTTACAAATCATTATGTGGAGTCTTGATACTGATGATTGGCGTCTTAGTAGCACTAAAGAAAAAATTGTCAGCCGGGTGATGAAAGAAATAAGACCGGGTGATATAATCCTGATGCACGACCGCAATACACGTACCATTGAGGCTACTGCTGAACTCATACCACTACTGCGTGAACGGGGCTACCGATTCGTCACAGTAACCGAACTCCTCAAAGCCAAACAACTTGAACCTGAAATAAATAAAATAACTCACCACCCCCTTTATAGACTCCTATTAACGACCCCACTATTATTCCGATAAAGATTTGCCTCTCTAAAAGCAGAGAAACTGAGATAGTAAATAAACACCCGGTGTGAAGGTACCTGAAGTCTCCATAAACTCGCAAGAAGATAAAGTTGTTTAATGAATTTTTATCAATTCCCAATAACTGCAATGAGGTAATAAATCGCTCTGAATTAATTAATTTTCTTCCCTTCAATTCTCGTTTAAAAAAACAATCTGATATATTTCGGGTTGATTATGAAGCAAGAAATAGTATACGATTAATTTATACCGTGTAATGCAGGTTGTATGACATTTAGACAAATGTAGATTAAGGTGAATTGACCATAACAGAAAAAATTAAGATTATGAGCGATTGAGGAGTGGTTGCAATGAAACGAGAGGAGGTTTTTGATAAACTTGCTACTCACCGAGCAGAGTTACGTGAAATGGGAGTGGAGTCAGTAGCTGTGTTTGGCTCAGTCGCACGTGATGAAGCCGTGGATACCAGTGATGTAGATTTGCTAATAACATTTAATCGTGAAATTGGGTTGTTTCATTTTGCACGTATCCGTCGTCGCCTCTCGGATATTCTTGGGTCTCCAGTAGACCTTGTAACACCTCAGGCGTTGCGCGATGAGATGCGAGAAGAGGTTCTGAGCGAAGCAGTGTATGCAGAATAGAAACAACATAATGCGTTTAAGAGATATTCTTAAAGCGGCTAAAAAAATCATCGCTCACACCGAGCAATTAAGTTTTGAGAAATTCAGCGCCGATGAGTGGACAGTAGATGCTGTTTTATACAACTTCACTATCATAGGTGAGGCGGCGTCTCGCTTGCCCGAGAGCTTCACATCCGCACATCCAGAACTACCCTGGGTTGATATGAGAGATATGCGGAACATTCTCGTCCACGAGTATTTTGGCGTGGACTTATCTATTGTCTGGAACACTATACGTAATGATTTACCTATACTGGTTCAAAAGCTTGAAGCCATACTTGAGGATGAAAAATGCCCATAAATTCCTGGGTTATTGGAGGTCAAACACTTTATAAATTTTTCACAATTTTTGTTCTTAGTATTAGTAGCCAAAGATTCCTGCATTCAATTTCTTTGATGTAGTTCCGAAGGAACGACCTGTATTTAGCCCGGTGCATAAGCGTTAGGATTAATGGCAACAAAAAACAGCCTCGCTCCATAGAAGCGACCTATGTATACACTGGAAAACCCCTCTCTCCACCCACACCTTAAACTTTAACTTTATCTCCTCTAAAAACCGCTCTATAATCGACAACACTCCTGATGAGGTGATTTCTTTGCTGGTGAATTCTTTTTTTATTTGATTTACACTCAGAGGGTCTGTATGGTGGGAATTACTTGGTTTTGGATGCATTTTTTGTTCCTCCTTTTAGC
>JAGHBZ010000196.1 GCA_021160705.1 Candidatus Sumerlaeota bacterium | reverse complement strand
GTACAAAGAGTTAAATGTGTATGACAGCAAAACTACATGGTTTAACGTGAAGGCGGAAAAAGAAAGCGAAAAGATAATCCTTAAAGGAGAAGTGATGTTTCCCCAGCATAAGAACGGTCTGGAGATGCTCTTTAAATATCTGGGGTATGACCAAATAGATAATACGATAAAAGTCCTGCCGGAAGATGCCGGGCTCGGTACACTTGAATATGGGCTGGTTACTACTTATACTACTCCACTGAGAGGCGATTATACAGAACCGCGTTCTATTCTGGACGAAGCCCTTTATGGGAGTTATGTACGGTTGTTAAAACCCGCCGAAGATACGAGTTATTATCTCGTGCAGGTTCCAAATGGATACATAGGCTGGATGAAGACAACTACATTTAAACCAATTAGCCATCAGCAATGGCAGAAATGGATGGCAATGTTTCCCAAGGCTATGGTGCTTAATGATACCAAGATAAGAGTGACCGATGGAGAAAACGAAATCAATGTGCCTAAAGGATGTATCCTGCCCATTACCAGAAAGCAAACCGATAAAGTAAGTGTCTTGCTACCAGAGGGAAGACGGGCTGAGATTTCTGCAAAAGTGATAACCATCATCTCACCGAATAGAGGTGCTGGAAAATACAAAATCCTTAACATCGCCAGTGAGCTTATGGGACTGAAATACAAGTGGGGTGGATTCTCCCCACGCGGGTATGATTGTTCAGGTTTTTCGCGGATGGTGTATCTGATGCGTGGTATATACCTGCCACGCGACGCTGACGAGCAATCCGCTGTGGGTGAAATTGTGGCGTTCAGGAATCACGTGGAAGACCTATTGCCAGGTGATTTATTATTTTTCGTCTCTCGATTCGGAAGAATTGGACACGTAGCCGTCTCGCTCGGCGGAAAAGAATTTATTCACTCATCACATCCTGATATTCATATAAACAGTTTGGAGCCTGAAAGCCCTGAGTTCAGTGAAGATTATCTAAAGAAGTTTGCCTTTGCACGCCGTATACTTATTGGCGGTTTTTAGAAGTGGAAAGAAAAAATGTTTCAATAGCCCGCATCGTCGCATTCGAGACCATAGAGTACGTACTTTCACACAGCGAAGCAATGGCTGATGAGGTCATTGATTCTTTGATAAATCGCTATGGAGTAAAAGAACGTGACGCAGCTCTGGCATTTGAGCTCACTTACGGGGTCTTAAGAAATCTTTCCCTGCTGGATTATTATCTTGAACCTTTTTTGGTGCGTTCCACCAGGCATACACCTCGTAGTATTTTAAACATCCTTCGGCTCGGCGCTTACCAGAAATTAAAATTGGCACGTGTACCTGATTTTGCCATTGTTAACGACTCTGTAGAGATTGCAAGAAGAGCCGGGAATGAGCAATTAGCGAAATTGGTCAACGCAGTGCTCAGACAATTTATTAAGCAGAAGGCATACCGTAGCCTGCCAGCAAAATCTCGTAACCCTGTTCGGTATTGTGAGCTTAAGTATTCGTTTCCCCGGTGGTTGGTAAGATATTTGAGACGTAGAGTTGGTTCTGAGGAGGCAGAACAGTTTATGGCGGAAAGCAACAAACCAGCACCTATTGATATACGAGTAAATACTCTTAAAATTAGCGTTACTCAATTGAGGAAACGGCTTAAGCAAATGGGGTTCTCTTCGGTAGAGGGTATGCACTACTCGCCAGCAGGATTGCGACTTATAAATGTCAGGATGCCAGCGTTACGGCGTGCAGGTATACTTGAGCAAGGCCTGGCAGTCGTGCAGGACCAGGCATCTCAACTTATTGCCTATCTACTCGCCCCGGAACCTAACACAACAATTATTGATTATTGTTCAGCTCCGGGTGGCAAGACCACTCATATTGCAGAACTGACCGGGGATAAATCAAGAATTATTGCCCTTGACGTAACCCCCCAGCGACTTCAGTTAGTAGAAGAGTGCTGTCGCCGTGCAGGGGTCTCTTCTGTGAGCATAGAGATACTCAGTGCTGAGGTCTATGAGCGACTAAAAAAGCATAAAGCAGATGCGGTGCTGGTTGATGCACCCTGTACGTCTCTGGGGATATTGCGACGTCATCCGGAGATTCGCTGGAAGAAAAATAAGACCGACATTAAACGAATGGCAAAACTCCAGCAGGATATCTGCAGAAAAGCACTCGCATTGCTGAAACCGGGTGGGATATTTGTTTATAGTGTCTGCACCATTACTGAGGAGGAGACCACCGGTGTGGTGGAATGGTTGCTCAAAGAGTATCCAGAGCTCAAAGTGGAGTCTGCTAAGGATTATTTACCTCGCTCTGGTGAGGAAATTACTACACCTGAAGGGTTTCTCCAGACCTACCCTCACAAACATCAAACGGACGCCTTTTTTGCCGTCCGCCTGAAAGCATAAAAACTTCTTGGTGATTTAAACAAAAAAGATAAGGAATATCAGAAATAAAAGAATCCTGTGTTCTAAGTGACTTTTTGCAAGAAAAAATTTGTAAAAAAGCATTGCGCCTGCGGGTATTTTGCCGCACCCTATACCAACAGCGAAACTAAGATGTTATCTCATAGTACATCAGGGTTTAAGAATAGGAGAACTAATAAATGAAAAATAACACCCCGGGTTTGACTGCTTTAATATTAAAAACAATCGTTGTACATACTGTTACCTATTTCCTGATGGGAATCCTTGCCTCCAATCTGCTGGATTACGCAGAGAGATTTAGTCGGGCGGAAATGGTGTGCTGGATGCGTCAACTTAATGACCCATTGATTATTGCAGGTGTATTATTTCAACCCATAAGAGGATTATTATTTGCGCTTGTGTTCTATCTCCTGCGACAGGTATTTTTCGCGAAGCCAAACGGGTGGTTGATTATGTGGTGTAGTTTAGTGGTATTCGGTATACTTTCAACTTTTGGTCCTTCTCCGGGTTCAATTGAGGGTATGGTATATACAGTGATTCCGCTTTCTGAGCAATTCATTGGACTATTAGAAGTTATTCCTCAAGCGTTTCTGCTTTCCCTGCTTCTTTACTATTGGGTGAATCATCCGGAAAAGAAATGGATGAATTGGACAATGGGTGTAATCTTTTTCATTGTCCTGCTTCTTCCGGTTCTCGGTTTATTATCAAGAAGTTAATCACAACCCCAAAATTTTGTGGGGATTAATATATCAGAGTCGTCTTGAAAAAATGGAATGAAAATTAACTCGGACATTTTAATAAGGAACTATCCTGTAAGAATTAAATCCAGAACAGAATAGGCAGGATTTTTTCTATTATTATATTAGTGT
>JAGHBZ010000314.1 GCA_021160705.1 Candidatus Sumerlaeota bacterium | reverse complement strand
TTTCAGACCTATCCTGGGCTCCTGGTTTCCTAATAAATACTCTTTTTTCTATAAGGAGACCAGGAAGCCAGGAGGACAACTTTCAACTTTAGGGAGCTGTTCTCAATTCCACTAAAGTTCACGATTTGCTTTGTTGCAAGCATATCGTAGTATTAATTTTCCTTTCTGATTGAAGCGAAGGAATTCACCATTCCAGACCTATCCTGGTCTCCTGGATTCCTTATTAAAATTCTTTTTTCTATCAGGAAGCCAGGAATAGGAGTTGACCTGCGAAGGTCAGCTCTCACTTTCATATTTTAGAGATTTTGAGATTAGTGGTAGGCGATAAGGATGATGAACCTTGATAAACCGAACTAACCGACCTAAACCGACTAAACCGACACAACGGACACAACGGACTAACTGAGCTGTTCAAGCAGTGCATCTGACATCTCAAAATTAGCGGCAACAGATTGCACCTCATCGTGCTCCTCTAGGGCATTGAGCAATTTTAAGAGGCTCTCTGCATCTTTCCCTTCCACTTTTACTGTGGTGTTGGGAACAAAGCTAATCTCTGCTGATTCAATAGAGATGCCTTTTTCCTCGAGTGCGGCTCTTACGGACTCCAGTTGAGCAGGTTCAGTGTAAATGGTAAACGAGTCGCCATTATTAATGAGGTCATCAGCGCCAGCCTCAAGGGCAATTTCCATAAGTTTATCCTCATCCACCTGCTCAGCACTGACCAGGATTACACCTTTGCGGGTAAACATCCAGGATACACAGCCCGCCTCACCGAGGTTTGCGTTATGGCGTGTAAAAATATGCCGAATCTCAGAGATTGTTCTTTTGCGATTATCAGTAGTTGCCTCAATAAAGAGTGCCACGCCTCCGGGACCGTAACCTTCAAGGTAAAGGTCTTCGTAATTTATCCCGGGCAGCTCGCCGGTGCCGCGTTTAATTGCGCGTTCAATATTCTCTTTGGGCATATTAGCGGCACGCGCTGCCTGGATTGCGGTGCGTAGTCTTGGGTTAGAATCTGGGTCACCGCCACCGGTTCGAGCAGCAATGGTAATTTCACGGATGAGCTTGGTAAATAGTTTTCCACGTTTGGCATCCACTGCCGCTTTTTTGTGTCGTATGGAATGCCATTTACTATGCCCTGACATTGTTAATACCTCGCGTGTTAATTTGTCCGTTTAGTCCGTTGTGTCCGTTAAAGTCGTTTCTCTGTTCTGAAGTATTAAAGGTATAGAATATCAGAGTACAACTGAGAAATGCAATGAAAATTATTTCAGAAGTTTGTCTCCTAAAATTTCAATCAGCACTTCCCGACTAATTTCCCCTTCGCGTAAAATCGCAAAGGGCTCCTGAATTACACTAAGAACCGTTGAGACAGTCCCGGAGCTGGTGGGACCTCCATCAAGAATAACATCCACCTGGTCACCGAAGTACTCAATGACTTTTTCAGCGGTGGTAGCTGGTGGAAGCCCTGAGATATTAGCACTGGTCGTTGCCAGGGGGCGTGCGACCATACTGAGCACACTTAACGAAATCAAATTATCAGGTATACGCACACCGATGGTTGTATCTGCACTAACAGCAGTAAAAGTATTCTTATATTTTTCAAAGACAACGGTCAGCCCCCCTGGCCAGAATCGTTCCATAATGGGACGGATGCTCTCCGGGCAATGCCTTACCAGAGAGTTGAGCTGTTTGACTGTATGAATCAGGACAGGTATGGGATTAGTGAGTTCACGGCGTTTAATTTTGTAGAGTCTGCGAACCGCCTCCTGATTGGTAGCATCTGCACTGATGCCGTAAACGGTATCGGTTGGGAAAGCCACAATACCGCCCTCCAGGAGCACAATGGAAGCCTCCTCAATAATTTCAGGCTCAGGCTTCAATGGATTGACTTTAAAGATGCGGGGTTTTTGGCTCGCACGAGGAGGGGTCTGTTGCGGTTGGGCTTTACTTTTCTCAACAGGCTCACCGGGCTCAACGGGCTCAACGGACTTAACGGACTCAACGGATTTTCGTGGTTTTCTAATTCGTTTCGGTTTCTTCTCCTTTTCCTGGTGGAGTTTTCGGGAAAATTCTTCAAAATCACGTTCAAGCTCACGCAGGATTTGCAGGTCGTCTTTTCCTTTAGGTAGTGGTTTTTTATCTCTGGTTTCCTTTTTGCTGACAGGGTGCTCAGGAGGTGCGCCTGTGGTGGAGGTGGAGACTGAGCCAGTGTCTCCAAGAAGTTCTGGATAATCTTTCTTAAGTTCTGAGATATGTTCGTCAATCTTTTCAGCCATCTCTTTTTTGTACTTAGCCAGCACTCCCTGGAACTCAGGGTATTTAATCCCGAGTATCCGTAAAGCAAGTAGCACTGCGTTGACTACATTGTTAATTCCAACAGTCGCCACAGGTACACCCTGAGGCATTTGCACGATGGAATATAGGGCATCCACACCACGTAAATGAGTGGTATCCAGAGGAACACCAATAACCGGAAGAGAGGTATGCGAGGCAACAACACCTGGTAAATGTGCAGAACCGCCGGCACCAGCAATTATGACTTCTACACCTATCTCTTCCATTTTTTTCAGCCACTGACGTAGACGTTCCGGGGTTCGGTGGGCAGAGGCAATTGTAAATTCATAAGGTATAGATAGGTCTTTGAGTGTTTCCAGAGCAGAGATAAATAATCTGAAATCTGTCCGACTACCCACTACAATTGCTATTTTTCTGTCCTTTGCCATTTTCTTCGTATATGTAGAGGCTCTTTCTTTCATAATGACTTCTGGTAAAAATTAATATCATCATTGTACGAAATCTGCACAATTTTTTCAAGCAGAGTGATGAGAATCAAGGAGTTCCAGTTCATTAAAGGGTTTTCTATTTTTTAGTTCCGCTATAATTGAGTTCACCACTTCATCCACGCTTAGCTCAGAGGTATCAATCACAACATCTGCTTTCTCATATTGAGCCTGGCGTTGAGCGAGCAGTTCTTTAATCCGTTGTAGCGGGTCAGGTACCCTGAGCAGGGGACGGTAAGTATTGTGCTTGATACGTTCGTAAATCACTTCTGGTCGGGCACTCAAGCAAATCACCACCCCGGCATTTTTCATTTGTTTAATGTTTTCATCAAAGATGACTGCACCGCCACCACTGGCAATGACATATTTATCGTAGTGCGAGAGTGAACGAATTGCTTTTTTTTCCAGCTGGCGAAAGTGAGCCTCCCCATCTTCAGCAAAGATTTCCGGGATGGTCTTTCCAGCCCTCTTTTCAATGATGTCATCAGTATCAATATAATTAAATCCAAGTCGTCGTGCCAGGGCATTGCCGACCACTGTTTTTCCGGTCCCCATAAAACCTACCAGAATAATATTATTTCTGCTTCTTTTGGTTTCAGTTTTCCGCATCGTTTATACCTCTGAACTCAGAGAAAGTAGGGTAAATTATTGAGCAATAGATATTCTCAGTTGAGTATTCCCCATTATCCATCCCCCGATTTAACACTAACGGACTCAACGGACCCAACGGACAAAACGGACAAAACGGACATAACGGACTAAACTAACCAACCCTCTATTTATTGTTTTTCTTGAGCTGTTCACGAATCTTGGATTCAATTTCAGAGAGGATATCGGGATTTTCTTTGAGGAACTGGCGTGCATTTTCTCTACCCTGCCCCAGTCGTTGACCTCCATAAGAGAGCCAGGCACCGCTTTTATCAATGATTTTAAGTTTCACGCCGAGGTCAATAATCTCACCGGCATACGAAATACCTTCACCAAAGATGATGTCCAACTCCGCTTCTCTGAACGGGGGTGCAAGTTTGTTTTTCACCACTCGAGCCCTGAGTCTACTGCCGATACTTCTATCGCCGTCTTTAAGGGTGGCAATACGTCGGAGGTCTATCCGAATAGAGGAATAGAATTTGAGTGCTCTGCCGCCGGGTGTAAACTCGGAACTGCCAAACATCACACCAATTTTTTCTCTAATTTGATTGAGAAAAATCACGCAGGTCTTTGAGCGATTGATTGCGGTAGTAAGTTTACGCATAGCCTGCGACATCAGGCGCGCCTGAAGCCCCATATAGCTATCGCCCATTTCACCTTCAATTTCTGCTCTGGGGACCAGTGCGGCAACGGAGTCGATGACGACAATGTCCACCGCGTTAGAGCGAACAAGCGTCTCCACAATATCAAGAGCCTGCTCACCAGTATCAGGTTGGGAAATAAGGAGTTCATCAAGGTTAACGCCAATTTTTCTTGCATAATGCGGGTCAAAGGCGTTCTCCGCGTCTACGAGTGCTCCCACACCATCTTTAGCCTGAGCATTGGCAATGGCATGCAGTGCCAGTGTAGTTTTACCGGACATTTCTGGGCCAAATATTTCAACTATTCTGCCCCGCGGATAACCCCCGATGACCATAGCCATATCAAGTGAAATTGACCCTGATGGTATGACAGGGAGTTCAGCTATATCCTCTCCACCCAGACGCATTATTGCGCCTTTGCCGTGGCTTTTCTCAATTTGCGTTAATGCCAGCTCAAGTGCCCTGTGTTTATCCTCGGCACTATTTTTTTCTGTCACGTTTTGTCCCTCCTTTATTTTTAGTACTCTCTTCTTCAAGGGTTCTATCTATTCTTTGTATCAATGAATTAATTCTCTGCTTCACGGAGTCCAGAAAAGCAGGGTCAAGAGTTGCCTGGTCACCCTTCTCCTCTGGCAGATATGCAAAAGCCTGAAATGCTATATCAATCGCAGCAAGCATAGCTACTCGATGAAGACTGATTATCCCTGAGTCAGCAATCTCTTTCATACGTTGTTCAACGAAATGAGCCGCTTTCCGGAGGAGCTCTTTATCCTGCGGGGGTACGCGGAGTGTAAACTCCTGTCCATAGACTTTTATAGTTATAGGTTCTTCGTTTGCCATTTTGGGTGAACCTGCCAGCTCCTATTTTTAACGTCCCGGGCTTTCCGTGAGAGATTTTAATCTAACTTCAAGTTATTAATTATAGATTCAAGCGTATCAATCCGTTTAACTAATTTTTCCAGTTTTGCCTTAATCAACTCTTCTCGTTTTTGCAGAGTGCTATGTTCTTTCTTCAACTCAGAGATTTCATTATTTTGTCGTTGCATCTCTGCGAGTATCTGCTGTTTTTCCTCTTCAGCAAGAGCAAGAGAATTTTGTGCTGACTCCAGTCGTTCAATTAAACATTCTATTTTCTGTTCAAGTATCTCTAAATTGTCAATCATTTTTCGTCCACTCTTAGAAAAGCCTTGTATAATGTTCAATTCCTTATGGCGTGAAACCTTTGTGTCTCTTTGATAATTTGCAACATCATTGTAAGAAAAAAGAAAGAGCGTCTACCAGAGGAACGGATAGTATACTATAATGGCGTCAGAGTTATAACCCGAGCTGGTCGCTTATCTCCTGCATAGCCTGGAGACAGAGCTGGATGAATTCATCAATGGGAATGCCAGCCTGCTCGCATTCTAAGATAGCTGAACGGTCAACCGCACGAGCAAAGGCTTTCTCCTTCATTCGTTTTCGGACACTTTTAGGTTTCACGCTGGCGAGTTTTTTATCAGGCATAACCAGCGCTGTTGCTACAATTAATCCAGTGATATTATCCCCGGCGGCAAGCAGATGTTCCAGTGGAGAAGAGCGCTGAGTGCCAGGCACTGCTTCGTTATGAGAGATAATAGCCTGAATGTAATCTTCCGGGACACCTTTCTGGCGAAGGATGTCAGCAGTCACGAGAGTGTGACGTGCCGGGTCGTCCTTTGTCTGCTCATAGTCAAGGTCATGGATGAGTCCAATCAGACCCCAGTCGTCAACGTCTTCACCGAGTCGCTCAGCCACTTTACGCATAATTGCCTCAGTAGCCAGACAGTGTTTACGTAAGTTCTCATTGGTGATATGCTCGTTAACAAGCGAGATAACTTCGTCGCGTGTCAGCCCAAATCTTCCCATTATTCCGACTCCTTATCTCATTTTTAATATCCGGAGATTTCTTTAACACGTAGAAATTAATGGCATTGTATAAAACGCCGTATAGAGCGGTCATAGGTCCGCTCAACATCTTTCGGAAACAAGCACGCGGGCAACTCGCCCATACTTAAATGATAACGCAAACATTCACAACAATACCCTTTCCTGGAACAGGGTTCATACGTGCAGTTACAATTCTTCAAATTTTGCTCATAATTAGGACATTTTTCTACCATCTAACGCCCTCCTTCTGGCTTAATAATGTAGTTAAGATTGTACGGATTTCATCATACAGAAACAAATGTTTTTAGCATAAAGAGACAACTTAAGAATGTAAAGCACTAAGAAACATTTAACACCAGAAGGCTGAAACAAAGACGATTGCGAGTTCCATACCTCCGCGTATGTGTGTCAATTTTCAATAAAAAGATTTTTTTCTGCTTAAAACCACATTGTTCTAAATTTTATTTGTCTTTGAATACTGGAGTGGGTATTCTCTATTTATTACTTAACACCAGGTAGGATGAGCAAAGTAAAGTGTAGTGTTTAGTGGCTGGTTTCTGGTTCTTATCTTCTTATGTTGAATTGAAACACCTTCAAGAACCAGAATCCAGCTACCCCGAA
>JAGHBZ010000448.1 GCA_021160705.1 Candidatus Sumerlaeota bacterium | reverse complement strand
AATTGAATTGTCGGACAGCCTCTCTGACCCCTAAAGTTATAGATTGACAGAGGAAGATAGGCGCTAAAAAGTTGTGAGTTATGGAGACTGAAATATTTCAGCTTTACCGGTATAATGGGAATCAGGATAATCTTTTGTTGGCAACATTGAGGAGAGATAGAGGAATATGGATACTGAATGGCTGAAAAGAGCGCCATCGTGTGTTGTTGCTACAGAAGATGGCAATATCTTTGATATACCGGAGCTTGCGATGGCAGGACGGACAGGCTACGAGTTTGTTGTTCCTGAGCAGGAGGAGCTGGTGCCAATGCCTCCGGGGAGTGAGTTGTATTACGTGCCAGATAGGGTAGCTGTGGGGTTTGAGCGCACAAGCGGTGAAATGCGTATTATCTCTACTTATCAGGGACAAAAAGTTCTACCTGTTGCGGTGTTTATTGCTCCGGCATATACTTTGTTCTATTTATCAGGTTTTATGCGAACACCTGAGGCAGGGGCTTTACCGCTGTTTATGTATGGCGCAGTAGGCTGGCCAAATGATGAGGGGTTTATGGTTCCAGCGCAACGTGTTGACACTGACATCCGCCAGGACGTTGAGCAATTTGATGCTGACGAGATAGAACGCCGTGCAGAATATATGCTCCAGCGATTTCCACAAAATCGTTTGGTCAACCATCTGGTAGAGAATTGTGTTCGGCGCTACTGGTGTCCAGCGGCGAGAAACTTTGTTCTGGGACGCTGGGAAATGCCAATACCAACGGCTCGGAGCTGTAATTCGCTGTGTGCTGGTTGTATCTCGCTTGTGCAGAAAGATAAACCTCCTCCACCACAGGACCGGATTGGGTTTACACCAACGGTCTCAGAGATTGTGGAAATCACCGTACCACATCTTGAACGAGCAGAACGCCCTATAGCCAGTTTTGGGCAGGGTTGCGAAGGTGAACCCCTGATGAACCCGGAACTCCTTGAACACGCTATAAAAAAGATTCGTCAGCATACTCAAAAGGGGACAATAAATCTCAATACCAATGGCAGTAGACCCGAGGTCATAGAGCGGCTTTTTCGTGTGGGGCTTGACTCTATTCGTGTCTCCATTAATAGTGCAATTCCCGAGCTATACAACGCATATTTTAAACCAATAGACTACACCTTTGAGGACGTGATTGAGAGCCTGAAAGTTGCACAAAGACTCGGCAAATTTTCGGCGATTAATTATTTTGTTTTCCCTGGCGTAACTGATAGAGAAGAGGAACTTCAAGCACTATGCAGATTAATTGAAGAGACCGAACTAAAAATGATACAGTGGCGTAATCTCAACATTGACCCTGATGAGTATCTTCATCTCTTTGGCGAGCGTCTTTACGAAGGTAGAGCCAGACATCTCGGCATCCGAAATGTGCTGGAGATTTTACGTACTCGCTATCCATCAGTGCGTCACGCCTACTTCAACCCGCCAATCAGAGAACTCACTGCGTAACAAGTATAGAACCCACAGTGATAAGGATACCACCAAGGATACGGCGTTTCAGATGACTTCTTTCACCGAGAAACCCAAAACTGATAATGAACCCAAATAAGATATTCACCCTCACCAGGGAACTGACCCGGGTTATTGGTCCGTAATCTATTGCAATGTTGTAGATGATGGTAGCGAGAAATGAGAAGATTGAAATGAGCAGGATGAGTTTGATGAGTGAAAAATTAAAGCGAACCTCTCTTATCTTACGGACACCTGGCGAAAATGGGATAATAAATATTAATCCAATTGTGAAAGCAAGAAACGAAAAATAGTAAGGGTCGGTGAGTTCAATAGCCACTTTGGAGGAGATATTCATAAGTGAGGAGCAAAGGGCGGCGGTAAGTCCAAAGACCGAGAACCGCCAGTTGAGACTGAAAAAAACTACTACTCCAGCGCAAATTATTATAATACCAAGTACAAGTAGTGGACTTATTTTTTCATTCAGGAGTTGAGGGGCAAGGAGAAGGGTAAACAGGGGTGATATGTTGGCGAGACTGAAGGTAGCATAGTAATCACGACGTACACCGATGGATTGCAGGATGATGGAGGCGCCCTCAAATATGCCAGCAAGTGCCACGGATAACCAAAAAACTAAATTGTCGGGACTCTGAAATCGATATATAAATAAAGGGAGAAGGAATAGAGCGGTTACAGCACGAAACAGTACGGTAAAGAGGTCAGCGGGTATGCTCACGAGTGCACGTTTGCTCAGAGCGACCCATAGTGCGTTGAAGAACGCCGCCAGTATAACAAGTGGTATCCAGAAACACATAATTTTGTCCAATTGTACTCTTAATTACTTGACAAGATGTTATCGGATGGCAAAAGATGATGGGTAATTTGTAATTATTTTGTCAATTACGGAATATGAGGTGAGGGATATAATGCCTAAACGAATCGTTGTTGTTGATGACGATATGGAAATTACCCAGATTATCAAATCTACTCTGAAGACCAGGGGCTATGAAGTACTGGTTGCACATAATGGACAGGATGGACTGCGCTTAATTGAAGAGACACATCCTGATATGGTAATACTTGACCTGATGTTACCTTTGCTTTCCGGGATGGAGTTAATAAAACGAATACGCCGTGACCCTGTGCTGAAAGATATGCCCGTGCTGGTAATGTCAGCAATCTCAAAGACCACACAAAAACCTGAGGAATTCTGGCGACGGGGTTTAGGTGCAGATGATTTTATTGCTAAACCCTTTGAGCCTCTTGCATTGCTGGGCAGAGTAGAATATGTATTACGAAAAAAAGAATATGTTTCTATGAGCAATAATGGTGCTGCGGCAGTGAAGTCAGCACCAACCGCGGAGGCTCTAAAGACCGCTACACCAAAACAGGTCGTTAAAGCATTCATTGAATCTTGGAACACTCAGGATTTTGCAACTGAGTATAATTGTCTGGCAGAGGAGATGACTGGTGGCTTAAGCCAGAAAGAATACATCGGACGTCGGCGTCAATTCTTCCTTGACGATAAAGGTGAACACAAAAAGCACTATTGTGAAAAAATACTTGAATCAACCCAGAGCCGTAATGTTGCCAAAGTAGTATGTATTCGCTCGGAGGTCAAGGGGCATATAACACGCCGCACTGAGGAGTCGTATGTTCTCCGTAAAACTCCACAGGGCTGGAAAATCGTTGCAGTGCGAACCCGTCCAATAACTGAAACGAAGCACGATGGGTGATGTGAGTTCTGGCAGAAAAAGGAGATTTAACACTACTGACCTAACTGAACAAGAGGAAATGGATTGTATCAGTTTATCAAAAAATGCAAAATGGTATATTTTCCACTTGACGCCAGATTGTCTGACTGGATAATAGGAACATTAATATCTGCTGAAAAAGAAAAGTAGCAGTTTTAGATTTTTTCACTATTTATAGATATGGTCGCAGGAGATTTTGTGGTGGAAGGGCAAGTCTCCTTCCTCATAATTTGTTTTGTTTATCCATTATAGTAATTTGATATGAGGATTTATCTTTATTGGTGGCAGGTGGTGGATGTTTTTTAAGCGGCTGGAAATTAACGGATTCAAATCATTTGCCCGAAAAACTGTACTGGAGTTTCAACAGGGGGTCACGATAATTGTCGGTCCCAACGGATGTGGCAAGAGCAATATTTTTGATGCCATCCGCTGGGTACTTGGTGAACAAGCTCCCACGGCACTCCGTGCCACCAAGATGAGTGATGTAATTTTTAACGGAACTGCTCACATTAAACCTGCCAATTTCGCTCAGGTCTCACTGGTCATTGATAATCGTTCCTCACTTTTACCTGTGGAGATTAAAGAAATTGTTATTACACGCCGTTTATTTCGTGACGGTGAGAGTCAGTATCTTATTAATCGCGTGCCCTGCCGACTGAAAGATATTCAGGAGTTGTTTATGGATACAGGTATAGGTACTACTGCTTATTCTATGATGGAACAGGGACAGGTAGATTTTATTATCAATGCGCGACCACTGGAGAGGCGTCTAATTCTTGATGAGGCAGCGGGTATCGCAAAATATAAAGCCCGCAAAGCTGAAGCGCTACGCAAATTAGAACGCACCACCGAGGACTTGCTCCGTCTGAGCGATGTTGTCGCTGAGGTCAAACGCACACTTAACTCGCTTAAGCGTCAGGCAAATCGTGCGCGTCACTACCAGGAATTAAAAGAACAAATGGAAGAAATCCAGAAGATTCTTTTGTGTCGGCGCGGAGAACAGGTTCAATGTCAGCTCTCCGAACTTCATCACAACTTTGAGGAACGTCGGGACGCCCTGTATCGCGTGAATGCACAGGTGGCTAAATTAGAAGCGCTCTGGCAAGATGCTCAACTCAAAACCGAAGACCTCCAACACTCAATTTCTCAGACTCGCTCCACGGTATTCAGCCTGCGTAGTGAACTGGAACAGATGAAACATAAATGCCAGTTTCTTCGGGAACGAATCGTAGAATACGAACAGCGTGAGAATGAGCTTAATTCAGAACTCCAGACCCTTAAGGCTAAATTAAAAGACCTCGCTGAACGAGAACAGAGCCTTTGCCATCTCATAGAGCATTTGAATCACGACTTAAAAGAGATAGCAGATAAAAAGCAGAAACAGGAGAAGCGTATTGAAGAACTGCTGGGACATCGGAAAGAGTTTGATGAGCGCATCAGGCAGTTAAACGAAAACATCACACAATTGCAGGAGAAAAAAAATCACCTCACTGAGCAACTTCGTACTCTTGAACTGGCAAAAGAACGGTATGAATTCCAGCGCGCTGAATTACAAAAATCTCAGGAAAATGCACGTACTAATTTCTTGAATCTGCAGGGTAGTATAAAACAAAAGGAAGACACTCTTGCACAATTAGAACGTGAATACAAATCTCTCGCCAGTGAAATAGAGGGTCTACAGAAACAGGAGTTATTTAGAAAACAAATCCTCCAGAAATTGACAGTGAAGAAGGCTCACATTGAGACAGAGACCCAAAAATTAAAAGCTAAAGCCCAGATGCTGGAGGGGATGCTGAAAAACTATGAAGGTTACAGCGAAGGTGTAAAAGAGCTAATGCATGCAGTACAGCGTGGCGAGATAGAGGGTGTAATTGATGTGTTGAGCGAAATGATGGAGGTGGAGCCTGAGCTGGAGTCTGCTATTGAGGCAGTACTCCGTGAGAAATTGCAATACGTGCTTGTCAGGGATACGGAGGCTGGTCTTAAGAGCATTGAATTTCTTGAACGTAAACAGGCGAATCTGCGCGCAGTAATCCTGCCACAAGAAAACCCACGACTTCAGGATAAGCTCGTTGAGCCCCACTCTGATGAGCCTAGAGCTGAAGGTGTCGTGGGTCGTGCCATTGATTTTGTCCGCTGTAAGCAGGAATGGGAAAAAGTATTTCACCTCTTCCTCCGAGATGTTGTGGTCGTGGACGGCAGAGAAACCGCTATACGGCTTGCCAGGAGTACTCCTCATACTTTCGTCACAAAAGACGGAAAATTTATATACGGAGAAGCAGGTGAGTTAATCATTGGAAATGGACATAAAGACGGCAAATTGTTAGGTCGGCGACGTCAGCTTGATAAAATTAATGCCAGACTAAAAACTAAAAAGAACATCCTGAGTGCACTTACTAAAAAGAGTGAGTTGATTCACAAAGAAGTGAAGGAGATTGAATCCAGACTGAAAGAGCTGATAGAAAAAAGAAGGGAAAAAGAAATTCACCTCTCTGTTGAGAGAAATGAACTCCAGAGACTCAACCGCCTGCTTGCAGAGAGTATCGAGAAAAAGGACATACTAAAGCACGACCTTACTCGTCTGTCCAGCAACTTTGCTGAGGTATCCGAACGTATTCAGGATACTGAATCTCAATTGAAAAACCTTGAGACTGAATTGCAATCACTCCTGAAACAAAAAGAAGAGCTCGTCATTTCAACCACTACCACTAATGAGCAGGTAAATGAATTAAAAACCACTTTGCAGACTCTCCATACTGAGTATGCGCTGACTTCTGAACGCAAAGATAACATAGAGGAACAGCGCCAGCAGTTGCACACGGAGATAAACGAGCTGAAAAATTCTATATCTAAGAAAGAAGAAGAGGGCGAATATCTGAAAGCAGATATAGATAAAATGAACCGAGAACTCAATGAGACTCAATCTTCTATTAAGACAAAAGAGGAGGAAGTCTCAGAATACACCACACGGTTGCATCGCCAGGAGACAGAGCTGGAAGAATTGCAGACTAAAGAAAAACAATGGCAGACAGATATACAATCATTACGGCGCGACCATAATGAAATAGAGAACGAGGTTAATGACCTGAAAGTTAAAATCGCCGAGTTAAACGCACAATTAGATTACCTTGACCAGCAAGCGCACGAAAGATTTCGCATTAGTCTGGTGGAGTTGCAAAAAGTCACCCCTGCCTCAGAACTCAGCAATGATGAACTGCAGTCGCACCTTAGCGAACTAAACCAGCGAAGAGACCGACTTGGGGCAATTAACCCACAGGCACTCGAGGACTACAACCGTCAGAAGGAACGCTACGAATTCCTCACCAGCCAGCAACAGGACCTTATTCAGGCAAAAGCATCTCTGGAGAAGACTATTAAGACCATTGATTCGACCTGTCTTCGTCTGTTTAAGGACGCCTTTTCAGAGATACGTCACAATTTCATTGAGATATTCCGACGCCTTTTTGGAGGCGGCTCTGCCGACCTTTCCCTGACCGAGCCTGACAACCTTATGGAATCTGGTATAGAGATTATTGCGCAACCACCAGGGAAAAAGCTCAGTCATATCTCCCTGCTAAGTGGTGGGGAACGCGTACTTACCGCTATTGCTTTGATGTTTGCGCTTTTTCTACGCAAACCTTCTCCGTTCTGTGTCCTTGATGAGATTGATGCCTCTCTGGATGATGCCAATATTGAATTGTTTAAAGCTCTGCTAATGGAATTTGTCCCCGACGTGCATTTTATCATTGTCACTCACAATAAACGTACTATGATGATGGGAACTACTTTCTACGGGATAACGATGGAAGAACCCGGTGTGTCCAAAGTGATTTCTCTCCAGTTAGATGAAATTGAAAGCAAAATTAGCCTTGATTGATTATCTACCCCCCTTTTCAATATCTCTTTACTTTACTTTACTTTACTTTACTTTACTTATGTATGAGGAGTACGTCATTACAGAAACATTATAGATTCTACTAAAGTACTCACTACTTCTGGCATCGGGAACAAACAAAGTTGGGCTAAACCGTGAAGGTACTAAAATCACATCCACTCACATTGTTTCGCGTCTCATTTGCTCTACTACACTCATCAGTGGGTGTGCTAAGTCCCTTTTATGTGCTGTATTTTAAATCAGTCGGGCTGGACTATGCGCAAATCGGGATATTACTCGCCACTTCTGGCATTGTGACGCTACTGTTCAGCCAGCTCTGGGGTTATATCGCCGATGTTCTTATCGGGAAAAGAGCGGTTCTGACACTTACCACCATTGGCTGTGCTTCATTTTTTCTCGGATTAAAATACGCTTATTTCTTCTGGCATTTTTTGGTCTTGATTTTTTTTCTCCGATTTTTCGCCACTCCACGAACACACGTCATCAATAGTCTGCTGTTCCTGCAACCGGGCGGAAAAGAGAATTTCGCACTCATACGCTCTTATGGCTCGCTGGGGTTCATTGTTATGAATCTCTTCACAGGAAAATTATCCGCTGCACTCGGATTGCCTGTAATCTTTCCCCTATATGTGCTTGTCTCATTACTCTTTTTGATAAGCATCTGGTATCTTCCAGAACCACATAAACCATCCCGGAAATCAAAGACTTATAGGTTCTGGACTGTGCAAAAACTCCTCTTAAAAAACCCCTGTATTCTTCTGCTATTGATTGTTATTTTCTTTCATCAGAGTGCTCATTCATCCGCCACCATTTATCTTTCTTTCGTGATAAAAGAAAACGGTGGAAACGAAGCCATCATAGGATTATTTTATTCCTATGCTGCTGTGCTGGAGATTCCCTTGTTTTTTATTCTGGATAGAATCATCGCAGGCATCGGTGAAATTAAATTACTTGCAATTGCCATAATAGCTCAGATACTACGCTGGATACTTACATTTTTTGCGCACAACCTTGATGAGTTTTTTATCATCCAGACTCTGCACTGTATTACTTTTGGTCTTTTTTACCTCTCAGCTGCCAGCTACATTAACCGTCAAAGTCCTCCGGAGCTTAGAGCCTCTGCACAGACACTTCTTGGAATGGTCTATTTCGGGGTCGCTACTGTGTTCAGCCTTACCGTGGGTGGGTCAATTGCCGAAATAAAAGGGTTACGAATGCTCTATTTGTTTGCCTCTGCATTTGCCGGGATAGGATTCATTGTATGGGTCAAACTTGCTCTTACCCATAGAAGAATGCATCAAGCGTAGAAATAAAATGAGAAAAAAACAAAAAAGACGAAAAAAACAAAAACCTGAAACCAGCACTACTCAAAACACTCTACTCAGCTCCATTGCGCAGTTCCTCATAAAATATCGGATAGTAATAATCTTCAGTATTGCCCTGCTTATACGAATTATCCACATTATCTCTGTCAAATATAATTATCCGTTTTACGACATCACACTAAGAGGCTTGGACCAGAATACGTACTATGAATGGGCAATGAATATCAAAAATGGCGACTGGCTCAGTAAAGGTATACCTGTATTTTATTATGGTCCCCTTTATGCGTATTTTCTGGCTATTGTGTTCACAATAGTAGGGATACATTTCTGGGTGGTATATGTTGTTCAAGCCCTGATAGATACATTGAGTGCAGTGGTTATTGCACTAATCGGCGAATGTTTATTCGGCAAAACTGCTGGGTTGCTCAGTGGACTGACCGCCGCTGTGTGTGCCTCTTTCATTTTTTACTCAGGACTGTTATTGATGGAGTCGCTGATTTTATTTCTTCTTATGAGCTTTATATGGTCATTTCTGGTGGCTATGGATAATCCGCGTCGCTGGTGGGTATGGCTGGGGAGCGGGGCACTCCTTGCACTGGCGACTATTGGACGCGGCAACTCTTTACTCCTTGTTCCTGTGATAACCATGTGGCTGATTTATAAGACCGTTACTGCTCAACCAAAACTTAAGACTGCTTTTCTTCAAGCCACTCTCTGCTTTCTCGCTTCGTTCTGGCTTGTGATTCTTCCTGTCACACTTCATAACA
The DNA here is from genome assembly GCA_021160705.1 of Candidatus Sumerlaeota bacterium. Taxonomy (GTDB): domain Bacteria; phylum Sumerlaeota; class Sumerlaeia; order MWCT01; family JAGHBZ01; genus JAGHBZ01. The sequence continues at coordinate 6,872 of JAGHBZ010000448.1, read as the reverse complement.
GACTCTACGGGGGTAAATGGCATCTCACGACCAGCAACGGTCCCATTCTCTTCTTTATCGGCAACGTCAATGACAACACTACAGGTACCATTGCCTACACCCCCACATATAGAAAGGTGCAACAAAAATATCATGGCGCTCAGGAGATTCCCTGGCTTAAAGAGCTCCTTATTGACATCAGAAACCACCCTCTTTTATTCATCCGCAATCTTTTATTCAAAGCATTCCTCTTCTTCAATGGGTATGACATCCCTGATAACGTCAACTTTTATTTAAGCAGACAGCTCCTACCCGTGCTAAGGTTCAATCCAGTTCATTACCATTTAATTGTCAGTCTGGGGATAATTGGATTTATATTTGCTCTTATTAAAAGAGTTGAGCCACAAAAAGTCCTCATCCTCACAGGGTTTCTTGTCTTCTTTGCATTATCAATTATTGTGATGTTCGTGGTAGGGAGATACAGACTATCTTTCTTGGGGGCGATGATTCCATTCTTCGCATTTTTTATTATGCAATTATACACACTTCTCGCACGCCGAAAAGCGCTCAAACTCCTTCTACTCTGCGTTTGTGCAGGAATCCTCTATTTCGCCCTGGGGTTCTATCCTCGGCAACCCATCCGGTATAATGACTATCAGATACTGGGCTCCGCATTCAATAAAAAGAAGGATTCTGCCAGTGCTGAGCATTATTTTATACTGGCATTCCGAGCCAATCCCTATGATTTAAAGTCAGTTTACAACCTGCTTTACATTTATAAAAATCAACACCGAAAAATGGATGCTGAAAGACTAATTAATAGACTTCTTCAATATTATCCTGATAGGAAAACCATTCTTAAAATTGCTATTAGTTTCTTCAAAGAAGTCGGCGATGAGGAGAAGGCTATGCACTATTATAAGATGTTTCGCGCCATCTCCTTACAAGAGAAGCAATAAAGAAATTTTTCAGTTTTTACTAAAGTCCGCAATGAAAAATGCCGATACAAACATAAAGAGTAAATAGCGACATCACTGTATACCACGAGACACGTGGTATCAAAAGAGTATGTTGTTTGATTTGTTTGTGGGGGGGCTTGCCCCATTTGCCCTGGTGGCATTTCACATAGCCGACTCGGTGAGTCCCAGCGACTACTACCGAGCCGGTCTTTTTTATAATATTTTGCAAAATAAATGACATAATTTTGTTCCACTTCCTCTGAGACATTTCAATCCGACTATTTAAACACCTCTCCGGTCTCTTTATACCAGAGGAGCAGGTCAAGATGACTTAATGGAATCTTTATTCTTGATGCGAATCTCATCATCTTTTTTTCGAGCTCAAGATACCTGCCTTTTGATAGCGAGGACGGAATTTCTTTAATTACGCCGAGCAGAGACAGGTTCTTTAAGATGTGTCTATCAAGTATAGCGAGCTCGTCGCCGAGACCAATATTCCTTAGAAAATGGCTCGCCTCCTTATATCCGGGACCTTTGACATTCTGCACCAGCCATTCCCTTGCCTGGTAAGGCGTGGAGAACTTACCGATAATTTCTTTTGTGCGTATCCTTCCATTGATGAAAAATACTTTCCTTGCCTCCACGAGGTATTGTGCTTTTTTGTATTTGAACCGCACACCCTTCAGTTCTCTCATAATCTGCTGAGTATTTCCTTTTAATAGGAGGTCTTTTTTGCGCAGATTTTCCACTGCCTGCCAGCAACTCTTTGCTTTTGACTGTGGCGTGAGAAGGCAAAACACCAGCTCAACAAATAACTCCTCCTGGTCTCCTCTCTGCCAGGTACATTGAAACTCACTCAATCTCTTCTCTATCACCGCACTCACAGACGCATACGTCTCCTTTAATTCTTCAATTGCATTTGCGTTCTTTCGTTTCATTCCGTTGCGAAACCCTTAAATTTATCTGGTGTGACGATAGTTGACAGGATACGATACAAGATTCTTCTCTTCTTTCAGAAGATAATGCAAGTTTATAGAGGTTGAATATTCCACCGAAGATAATTATCATTCAATCCTCAATAAACCCATCGTACTCTGCCACGTAGGAATAGGAGAGGATTTAAAACTACGCTCTTTGATTTGTGAGGTTCTTAGATTTCTTCAAGCAAGGTCTCCAGGTCGTCTTCGTGTTCAACTTCGTCCTTAAGAATCTCCTGCACCATAAAATAGGTAATCGGGTCTTTGTCCTTCACGAACTCCAGCAGTTTGGTATACGCATCAATAGCACATTGTTCGCCTTTGATATTCTGTTCAAGGATTGCCTTTGAGGACGGGTCGTCAGGTGCCTCGTAACCGCAGTTTGTCATTTTATACCAGTCTTCAGGTTTCAGGGGAGGCTTGCCACCAAGTTGTAATATCCTGTCGGCAAGCATCCCAGCGTGACGGAGTTCATCCCCGGCGTGCTCCTCCAGTTCGGCAATCACCTGACCTGCCATCTTGCCTTTCACCACTTTTGCTCCTATCCAGTACTGGTAGTAAGCAAGCCATTCATCTGAAAATGCTTTACCAAGCATTTCTAAAATTTTGTCCACATCTTTACCGATTATTTCTCTGCCTTTAGTTCCCATTGAGATTTCTCCTTTCTTATTTACAGTTTTTATTCTTTTTATGGCTTAATGGATAAACATTACATCCTTTATAAGAAACAAAAAATGCTATGTCAACATCTATAAAAGGACATAACCTTCATTTCCGGCAGAGTGGAATTGTGCCCGTGTAATAGACATTTCCTCTCTCATACGCAAAACCAAAAGCGTAAAATTCTACTTTGTTATCCAACGCTTCAAAAAAGAGACGTGCAAATTCCGGGTCAGTGCGGTGGTTTGGCATAAAGTAACCTGCCTCTGGTCGGAAAACAAGCATAACTACCGCTGCTCTTAGCCCATTTTGTTTTAACACAATCAATGTCCTGAGGTGTCGTTTCCCTCGTTCTGTGGGTGCGTCTGGAAACAGAGCGATGCCGTTTTCGGCGAGTGTACATCCCTTCACTTCTACCCATATCTGAGCTCCCTCATTCTCCGAGTCCAGCACAAAATCTACCCTGCTGTGTCCGAACTTTACTTCAGGTCTTATCTCCTTGAGTCGTCCAAAAGGGCTAATCCTCTCATTTCTCAGTATCCATTCCGCAATCCTACGATGATAACCTGAATGAACAATGACCCAGTGCTTATTGCATCTGCCGGCAATGATGTCCCAGCGTGTTTTTCTGGATTTTTTCGTTGAGTGTTTCAGAAGTACTGCATTTCCCGGATAGAGAATCTCTTTTAACCTGCCCGGGTCGTGGATATGAACCAGCACCGCTGGCTTCTGAGCCTTCTCGGGTTGGGTAATATCCACAATCCCCGCAAATCTATTCAGTCGTGCCTTGAATATCCCTGTGGCATCCTCTGGCAATTTCATTACAGGTATCTTCATCAAAAGCAATCCCGACGTGAAATGATATTGCACATCTTACTACGTCTTTTTTGTCTTTATACCAAACATCCAGAAACGCTCTCGTGTAAAATAATGCAGGAGATATGAGGATAGATATTCAGGGTTTTTGCCAGGCTTTCTGGAGGTACTCAGAGATTAGTGGTTTGACTCGCTCAATGGGGATACGGATTTGTTCCATTGTGGTTCGGTCTCTGACAGTGACCTGCTGGTCGTCAAGGGTTTGCATATCTACGGTCACACACCAGGGTGTGCCGGTCTCGTCCTGACGACGATATAATTTGCCAATACCTGCGGTGTCGTCGTACATTGTCCGAAAATCTCCTCTAAGGTCATCGGCAATTTTTTTTGCCAGCTCCACCAGTTGTGCTCTATTCTTAAGCAGAGGAAATACCGCTACCTTTATTGGAGCGAGTGCAGGGTGTAATTCCAGGACCACACGTTTTTGCCCCCTCACCTCCTCTTCCCGATACGCATCGCAGAGAAATGCCAGCAGTGAACGGTCTACTCCAGCAGAAGGCTCAATCACGTAAGGGATGTACCGGCGTTTCTCCTGTTCATCGTAGTATGAGAGGTCTTTGCCAGAGAGCTGGCTATGCTGACGAAGGTCAAAGTCCGTACGGTTGGCAATACCCTCCAGCTCCGCCCAGCCCATAGGAAATCTATACTCAATGTCAAAACAGGATTTGGCGTAATGAGCCAGCTCATCGGCGCCGTGTTCGTGAAGACGAAGGTTCTCCTCATTTATACCAAAACGTTTATACCAGTTGAGTCGTTCTTTAATCCAGTATTCGTGCCATTCCTGGTCGGTGCCGGGTTTGACAAAAAACTCTATCTCCATCTGCTCAAACTCACGGGTTCGGAAGATGAAGTTACCAGTAGTAATTTCATTGCGAAACGCCTTTCCGATTTGTGCAATACCAAAGGGTAGTTTGCGCCGCATTGTGGTGAGCACATTGTCAAAATTCGCAAATATGCCCTGAGCAGTTTCAGGACGCAGATATATGGTCGTGGCAGTCTCCTCCACGGGTCCCATAAATGTCTTGAACATAAGATTAAACATTCTGGGTTCAGTCAGTTCACCGCCACATTCAGGACATTTCTTCGGGTCTTTGAGTTCGTCGGCGCGGTATCGCCTTTTACAGGATTTGCAGTCTACCAGCGGGTCAGTGAAACCATCCACGTGCCCGGAGGCTTTCCAGACATCTGGATGCATAAAAATTGCTGCATCCAGTCCCTCCATATCCGGGCGCTCCATAACCACTGCTCGCCACCAGGCTTGTTTAATGTTATTTTTCAACTCCACACCCAGCGGACCATAATCCCACACACTCCCCAACCCTCCGTATATCTCACTGGACTGAAATATAAACCCTCGCCGTTTACATAACGACACCATTACATCCATTGATTCTACTGGACTCATTGCTCCTTCTCTTCGCTTAGTTCTGAAACTCTACCAATCTAAAATTTCTCAAATCTTATGTGATACACTCCCCTCAATGCAAGGATATATTTGATTGCTCGTACCATTTTTGGGAATGCGGGATATATGTACCATTAAGACTAAATTTCTTTGTGAGCTCCGGGGGTATCAAAAAAGAGAAAAGTATACTTCTGGAGGCTATAGATTTTTGTTGAGAAAAAGCGGAAATAAAAAGTAAAGTAATTCTACTTTTGGTTATCAGGAGGGCTAGGTGGCGATAATGAGAGAATGGGAAATACGAGAGTTAATGTGCGACATTGGCAGACGAGCCTGGCAACGTGGGTTTGTTGCTGCAAACGAGGGGAATTTCTCGGTTCGCATCTCTGAGGATGAGGTGCTAACCACACCCACACTGGTTAGCAAAGGGTTTATGGAGCCTGAGGACATCTGCAAAGTTGATATGGAGGGAAATGTCCTTGATGCACGTCGCGGCAGAAAACCTACCTCCGAGGTGATTATGCATATAGGTCTGTACCAAAGGCGTTCTGACATCAAAGCAGTAGTTCACCTTCATCCGCCGTATGCCACTGCGTTTGCTGTTGCGGGTGAGCCGTTGCCAAAGTGTATTCTGCCTGAGGTGGAAATCTTTGTCGGAGAAATTCCCATCGCAGAATATGGTACCCCGGGCACTCCGGAGTTAATGGAGTCGTTATTGCCATTTTTAGAGAACCACGACACATTTCTGCTTGCCAACCACGGGGCGCTTACTGCTGGCAAAGACATTATTGATGCGTATTACAAGATGGAGATTCTTGAATCGTATTGCAAGATACTAATAATTCTTCAACAAATTGGTAAGATTCGGCAACTCAACCCTGAGCATATGCGACGCCTGCTCGCCATAAAAGAACGAATGGGTCTGTCGGATAGACGTTTGCAATGCGATATTCGGCACGTGTGTGTGCCCGGTGTATCCAATGGCATAGAAAAAGATATTCCAAAGAGTGCAGAACTGCCACAGAACTCATCAGATGAGCAGGGTATTGTTGAGGAGGTTGTCCAGGAGGTGCTCCGTCGGCTCGGAGAGGCAAAGTAAATTTTTAATCACATCAGAGATACATAATTTTCTTTGCGACTTTCACAACTTTAACAAAAGCAAATCTCTTATGACAAATAGAATTGAGAAACTTTTTGAGGAAAAACGACGCAAAGGCGAAAAGAGCCTGGTCTTTTTCATTACTGCAGGATTTCCTGACCGGGAGCAGAACGAAGACATTATTTACACGTTAGCAGAAAGTGGATGTGACATATTGGAGCTTGGGGTACCGTTCTCAGACCCCATTGCAGATGGCCCAACCATCCAGCGTTCTTCAGAACGAGCCCTTCGGCAGGGTGTGACACTGGGAAAGATACTTGAATCAGTTAAGAGCCTGAGAGAAAGGACAGAAATACCCATAGTCCTGTTCAGCTCTTTCAATCCGCTGTTGAAGTTCGGGCTGAATACTTTAATCCCACAGGCACGCAAAGCAGGTATAGACGGGATTTTGTGTCCAGACCTGCCGCCTGAAGAGGGTGGTGAGTTAAGTGCATTGTGCAGAGACAATGGTCTTTCGCTGATTTTTCTTATTGCTCCGACTACCCTGCCCGAGCGCAAGAAGTTTATCGCAGAGCAAAGCAGTGGGTTTATCTATTACGTTTCTCTGAAAGGAGTAACGGGTGCACGGGAGCAGATGAGCAGTGACCTCTCGCAACAGGTAAAAGAGATAAAATCGTTTACTTCGCTTCCTGTGGTAGTGGGGTTTGGTATAAGCCGTCCTGAACATACTCACATAGTGGCTCAGAGCGGGGCTGATGGCGCTGTCGTGGGAAGTGCTTTGATTAATTTAATTGAGAAATACGAAACCTCTGATGAACTACTCCAGAAAGTAAAAGAATTTGTTAAGGCGTTAAAAAATGGATTAAAATCCTCGGGATAATATTTTTTGTTCATATTTTTGTTTCAGAGCGGTATGCGTT
>JAGHBZ010000309.1 GCA_021160705.1 Candidatus Sumerlaeota bacterium | reverse complement strand
TGGCAACTGAGATGCCAGGAAGTTTGCGAGTCATCATAGTGTTTGTCCCCCCAGCGTATGTTGAATAAAACACTTGAATTGGTGACGAAAACGCTCAGCAGAAAAACGCAAAGCACTTTGACGGAGTAGCTCTGGAGAGAAATCTGACTGTTCAGCAGTGAGTAGCGCATCAATCAACGCATCCGCGGATTGTTCGGAAAAAAGTAGCCCGGTCTCTTTATGAGTAACAATCTCAGTAGCACCCCCACGAGCAAATGCTACTACAGGAGTCCCACACGCCTGCGCCTCAACCATAGCAATCCCGAAGTCTTCCTCCCCACAAAAGATAAGCGCCCGTGCCTTCTGGTAAAGACGTCGGAGCTCTTCTCCAGCCACATTGCAAAGAAACTCAATGTTAGAATGATTGCACATACGCTTCAATCGGGAATATTCGGGTCCCACACCTACAATTTTGAGTTTTTTATCATTTAACTTATTAAACGCAGCCACCGCAATATCAATTCTTTTATATGGGACAAGCGCAGAGACAATCAAATAAAAATTTTCTTTTTCCGTTGAACGCAAAGGCTGAAAAAAATCCGTGTCCACAGGTGGATAAATAATTTCGGCCTGGCGTTGATAATAATTCTTGATTCTGCGTGCAACAAATCGAGAAATTGCAACAAAATAATCAACCCCTGAGGTAGAGCGGACGTCCCAGCGCTGTAAATATGGTCGAACCATCTTCATTGCGGTGCGAACAATAAACGAAGAGCGTTCGGGTGCAAAATATGAGTCAAAATTATCCCAGATGTAACGCATAGGGGTCAGGCAATAGCAGATATGTGGAGTGCCGCTATGCACCCGTACTCCTTTTGCAACGCAGTGACTTATGGAAATAATCAGGTCAAATTCACCAAGTTTCCACCGTTTAACAGCCTCTGGATACAAAGGTAACAAATAGCGATAATATCTCAGTGAACCCGGAATTTTTTGTAACATAGACGAGTGAACGCGATGCCCTCGTATAATAGGTGAGACATTTTCAGGGAGATAGAACAACGTAAAAATCTCAGCGGATGGAAAGAGCTGACAGAGTTGCTCAAGCACCTTTTCACCGCCTCGCATCCCGATTAGCCAATCATGTATTAAGGCAACTTTCATTTATCTTCTATCTTCTTGGGTTAATTGTTGGTAGAGTTGCAATGTTTGTTGAGCGACATTGTGCCAGGAGAAATGGTTCTGGCGCTCAAGCCCCCGTTCAATGAGGCGATGACGGAGCTCTGCATCATCAGTGATTTTCTCTACAGCATCAATCAGACTATCAATGTTATGTGGGTCGAAGTATAGGGCTGAATCCCTGGCAACTTCACGTACTGGCGGAATATCAGACGCCACAACAGGTATACCAGACTTCATTGCCTCAAGGACTGGCAACCCAAATCCTTCATAGAGCGAGGGAAATAATAAAGCCAATGCACCACGATAAAGTGATGGCACTTCCTCTTCAGGCACCACACCTAATAACCTTACCTTCTTCTCAATCCGATAATCTGCTATAAATCGCTGGAGCTCGCGAGCCTTTTTATCAAGAGCAAAACCCACCATCACCAATGGCGGCACATCGCGCTTTCCCATCTGCCAGAGCCTCAACAGTCCCTTCAGTAAAAATAAATAATTCTTATGCGGTTTAAGAATACCAATTGTCAAAAGATAAGAGTCAGGGAGGTTATATTTACCAATGACTCCTGAGTCTATCGCTCTGTTTTCTTCACTGGCAATAGTAAAATGTTCCTGTGTGGCATACGGAATAACTACCAGGCGTTCCTCTGCAACTTTCAGGTGTCTTATAACCTGCTGTCGTATAAACTCGGTAGGGACAATTATGCGGTGTGCTCGTGCTGATACCTTTGTATAAAAATATTTTGCATACCAACGATGTAGTGGTGTGGGCAACCACTGAGGGTAAAGGAGATGATTCAGGTCGTGGAAATTCACGATTAATTTCTTCTTCCAGCGAAGTGGGGCATTGTAATGCGGGTAATGCAGAAGCTCGCAATCGCTCAACCTTCGCACCGGATAATATAACTGCTCCTTTAGCGAATAAATTCGCTGAGAAAAAGTCTCTAAATAATAAGTCTCCGGCAAGGTTACTTTATCTGAGAGTGGAGGAGCAAATAGCAATGTAAAATCAATGGCGGATGCTGAGTGCTTCAGCACCGCATTGAACCCACCAAGCAGTCCTTTAAGATAACTGCCGATACCAGAATGCTGTATCATTCTTATATCAATTGCAACTTTCATTATAAAAGCAATTTATTATCCATACCGTACTTGAAGAGACAAGACCTTGATTTTTGGGATTGACAAATATGTAGCTCCGCCTCCTCAGAGTCCAAACTCCTGCCGAAACGAATGAAAATTCAATATCCCCTGGGTTAGAATGGTGAAATCAAGCGTGAGGTCAAGGAGTTGATTCTCCCCCACAAATGCGTATGGAAAACATACCAGATAGAACTCATTTGAGTCGAGGCTTACCTCCACACCGGTAATATCCTGAAACTGGTCAAGATACCTAAGAAGATAGTATTTCAAAAATGGCAATACTGTCTCAGCGGAGCGAGTGCAACCGACGACTTTTCTGGCTTCTACAAGCTCATAACGAGGAGCACTATGGAGATAACGTAATGCGAGATTCCCATAGATGTCGCCCATAAAACATTCATACGCCTCAACGTAAATTCGGTTAACTCCACTTGATTTTCGCATAAAAAACTCCCGAATACGCTCCGGTTTCGCCTTAATCTCTATATTGCTGATTTCAAAGACCCAGAATGGCAAATATATGAGTTTTTCAAACCGCTGGTCTTTTTTACGGGGCTTTGCATAAAAGACCTTGCGTTCTTTGAATGAGCTTCCTGAAATCTCCCAGCCGACCCGACAGCGTGGACAGAAAAACAAAATATCCTCCTCTGCACCACTGAGTGCACTACCGCAGTTCCGACAGATTAATGGAATTACTTTTATTTGCGTAGCTTCTTCAGGCATTCCTGCCTCACTTAGCCCTGAGTGTGTGCTCATAACTCTCCGCTAATATCTTTAAACCCTTTCATCAATTAAGCAAACGGTTCTCGTTTTAGTCAGAAATCAAATTCAAAATTTTAAAACTGCCATACACTAATTGAATGTCCTTCGCTAACTCCTGTCCAGTATTCAGGCTAATTTTAATCCAGCTAATTCCAATCCACAAAACAAAAAATATAAAATACTCATACTCATATTATAGCCGTATTATGTCAGCGAAACCAGGCTCTACGCCGAAGCTGAATTTCAAGTAAACTCTCTGATGTCTCCGCTAATTTTTCGCTGATTTTCTCCAGGAAGGTCTTGGGTGGTTTGTTGACTTTAATAATTCTGGGTACTGAATCTTTAGCGAATTGAACTAATCCCTGATACCTGAACTGAATCCAGAAATACGAAAGGACTGCCAGTAGCCCGGATAACGAGAATAGCACAAAATATATCATCACGTCTAGCCGAATCCGAAGCAGTGAAGTCAGAATACTCATCATAGAACGAGCCAATGAGTCCACTTCACCGGTTAACATAGCACGTCCAACTCCTGAAAATAGATACCCAAGCACAGCTGAGGGAATAATAGCATATAGTGGTCTATAACGAATCCGCTGTGGCAGGAGCGCATTCAATACTTTGCCCTTAATAGCTTCAATGGAAATCGTATACACAGCGTTTCCAAGACTAATCCGACACAACCAGATAGGGTAATAAATCACCCGAAAAGCAGAATCAATTTTTTTCATCTCCTGTGTGGTGAGGTAGAACTTTTCGGTCAACTGCTGGTATTTCTTCTCCAGTGAATCAATGTCCAGCGATGGAGGGTTCAGGACAGTACCCTTTTTCTTCAGCTCCACCGGGTCATAAGGAATGACCTTAGCCGTGCCAAGAAGTCCACCACTCTGCCAGTCAATCCGGGTCAACGCAAGACGGTCAAGACCCCAATCTTGTTTAAAGACCAGAGGTATGCCCACATATCGCTCCAGGAAATTGATGTTGGTGTCATAGGTAAAATTATCAGCAGGAATCCATGAGCGTTTCTGTAAAACACCAAAAGTACTACGCCTTACTTTTCGCGTCTTCTGGATAACTACAGCGCGTTCCCGCACTTCGAGCAAAGGCACATAGACAAGAGAAACATCCTGGAGTACTGCCTGCTCTGTCATCTCAGGGGAAACAAGTTTGTTTTCACATAAACTGAAACTTATTGATATTGCCTGTTGGCGGGTTATTTGAGGAACAATGGATAGCTGGGATATAGACCTTCTACCTGTGAGCAAAAGACGTGTTCCGCAATGCTGACATTGAAAAATACGATGCGATGAAATCGCTGTGGTCGTCCCACCACACTGGGGACAATTTATGCTTACTACCTGTTTTACTGCTCGTTTTTTTTCTGTCTCCAAAGGCATTATAGTTTCCAGATTTTTAATATCTTATCCACAACAAAATATGCTGGAGCTGAAACCAGAATGATGAGCAGAACTCGGAGCAGTGAGTTAGGTACTAATGCACCAATAAAAAAATATAACAAAAATAGCCCTATTGCTGTAAGTGTCAGAGATGTTGAAATTATCTGGCTCGCACTTGGAGGTATAGTGTCAGCAACTATTTGTTCGGTATTGACATCAATGAGTGCTGTATACGTCTTGCCGAATAAAGTATATTTCACCTCACAGAACGGTATATGAACCAGCCTGCTTTCTTTTGCCAATGTGGTTATGTCAGTCTCCTGAGAGTCAGAATTGCGAGCGGTCTGAGAGACGCCCTGCTCTGCTATGAGTGGCGTGGTCTGGTCTCCGGCGTCTGATATGCCTGAGCTCTCTTTTTGCGACACTGATTCAAGAACAACATCCGGACTGACGAGCTCAAACTCCTCTGGCACTCTCGCTTCTTCAAATGGCTCAAAATCCCCTGATGGCATCCGAAACTTTTTGTCCAGAAATACGATGTTTGAACTCGCTGGCATAAGCTGCTCATCCATACTACCAGCAGGTTTTAGCACCCAGAACGGTAACAGCACATAACGAAGTTCCTTAATTTTAATTTTTGGCGGAATCTCTTTCTCTTTAAACCAGCGAGTTAAGATTCGTATGACTCGTGCCTGAGCTGGCTGAGTGCGTGGAATCAATAATAGGTGGCGCACCGTGCCACTTATATCAATATAAAGTGCTGAGCCACAATATGCACATTTACAAAACTCAATATCCGTATCTACGTCTTGTTCAGCACCACAATTTACACATCGAATCTTCATTGTCTTATAACGGCATTAAGCCCACAAAATTAAATGTGCTCAGCTAATATTTCGTTTGTCCGGACTGGCAAAAGCCGTCTCTTTTCTGTTAAATTGTTTTTTGTAAAAAGCCCTGAAAACAATTATCACAATAGCAATCGCCAGCACAAATAAAAGTATATCAGTCCCCATCAAAAGATAATTTCGTGCTGATAAAAATTTCTTTAGCAATAACCACAATGCGTAAAGAGTAGTTATTCCCATAAATATCGCTGGCAGGAGTGTAAAATGAAATTTCTTTCCCTGTTTCATCAGCCAGGTAGTAACTGTCAATAACGCCAGCATTGCTACAAGCTGATTAGCCGTGCCAAATATTTTCCAGATGGCTCCCACAGCATTGGTTAACGCAAAAAGCAACATCAATGCAACTGCCAGCCCGGAATTAAACCAGAAAGAACGCATAACCCTGGGTGCTTTCCCGCGGAGCAGAATATCCCATAGCTCCTCAAATAAATAGCGGTTCATTCGCACCGCAGTATCAAGTGTGGTCACGATGAAACCCTCAATCACCAGAATCCCCAGTACAGTTGCCAGGGTAATTGAGACATACGGTATTGCCCGATGTATCACCTGTCCGGTGGAGACCGCAAATGCAAGTATCCAGTTTCCTTTTGCCCCTGCTGGATGCACAATACTCATATACTCGCTCATATTCAGCCCGGATGCTACAGTTAAAATTACCAGAACCGATAGCGTTGACTCCAGCAACATTCCCCAGTACCCGATTCTTTTTGCCTGGCTCTCAAGCATCACCTGTTTTGCAGTAGTACCTGTTGCCACCAATGAATGAAATCCACTGATTGCGCCACAGGCAACCGTGATAAACATTATTGGCCATATAGCACCAGAGACGTGCTGAGCCTGGGCTATATTGAAGGCTGGTAAATTCAGTGTTACGCCTTTAAGTCCCTGGACAAATAACGCAATCAGAAGAAAAATTATACCACCATACAATACCTGTACATTAACAAAATCGCGAGGCTGTAGGACCAGCCAGACTGGAATCCCTGCTGCGAAAAGCGTATAAAAAGCAATAACGAACTTCCAGACGGTCAGGTTCACACTCACCGGGTGCCGAAACCCTATATAAATTGCCACTGCACAGAGGACAAGTGAAAATATATATGCGCCTCCAATGGGTATCTTCTTTCTAAACACCAGAATACCTAAGAGCGGTGCAATAAGAGTTATTACGATGACCGACGTTGAAGCAATCCCACCGATTCTGCCATACGTCACACCGTTCTTAACCACTGTGTGCAGAACCGCCTGTTTCTCAGGCAGTCCGAGTTTGCTCAATGGCCATTCAGATGTCAACGAGATAGCTGCGAGGTTAAGGAACGCTGAGGTCACCAGCACAAGCATCAGGATAATAAAGGTGATGAACAGGGCAAAGGTCACATTGCCTAATGAACGTCGTGCTATCTCAGCAAGCGAGCGTCCACCTTCGCGGATACTGGTAAAGAGCGCGGTGAAATCGTGGACTGCACCTAAAAAAATTCCACCAAATACCACCCACAACCACACCGGTATATAGCCATAAACCAGAGCAACTATGGGACCAAGAATCGGACCCGCACCCGCTATACTTGCAAAATGATGCGCAAACACTACCTCTGTTCTGGTGGGAACATAATCCTTACCATCATTAAACCGCACTGCTGGCGTGGGCTGGGCATCGTCCTCGCCAAATACCTTGCTGATATATCGCGGATAAAATCTCGCAGCAATAATAAACAATACCACTGTAATCCCTAATGGAAATAGTATGTTCATTATCCTACCTCTACCAAGAAATGTTTTTCTATTTTGTGCAAACACTTGGAGCAGAGCAAGGAAATTATTATCTGATTTTTCAACCCAGACTCCAAGAGTCTACCTTGCTTATTTGTTCCCTAGCTTCGCAGGAAAAAGATGATTTCATCCAAATTTATGTTGTACCATTTTGTAGAATAAATCTCATAAATCTTCCATAAGATATATAACCGAGGACGTTTGCATTGCTCTATTTCTGGAATTTTAGGTCTGCTTATGGATAAGAAACAAAAAGCAGGAAAATTCAAAAGTAAACAGGAAGCCAGGAAATCCGGGTGTATGTGTAACATTTCTTTTGCAACTAACTACATATTGTACTACTCTGAATCAAATTTGATTTGTAAGAAATTCAGGGTATTAATGTGTGTGGAAAGGAAATGAGTCGTGTCTGTGTTTGCTAATATTATTAAGTCCATTCTGGGGATATGTGAAACTAAACCATTGAGCCAGTCTCTCTGGAGTGTTGAAGCAAACAGGGTGCGCGTAAAGTTCAGACAGGTTCCCGAATTGAACAGACCCGGAGGTGCTGTCTATCTTAAAGGGAAAGGACTTCGCAAACC
>JAGHBZ010000167.1 GCA_021160705.1 Candidatus Sumerlaeota bacterium | reverse complement strand
GCCTACCACTAATCTCAAAATCCCTGAAATATGAAAATGAGAGCAGACCTTCACAGGTTAACTCCTATCTCCTGCCTTCCTGGCTTCCTGATAGAAAAAAGAAGATTAATAAGGAAGCCAGGAGACCAGGATAAATCATAAGATATAGGATATACACCAAAGCAAAATTTAGATTCTCCGCATTCTCTGCAGTCCTCAGAGATGCAGTAATTTTGAACTTTAGTGATTCTGAGGTCTGACTACTAAAGTTATATGTAAGTGGAACAATTATTGCTTCTCTAAATTGATGATGATATCCTAAGATTGACTTTTACATTTGTGGAAAGAGGAATGTTCGGAAAAATTAAAAGTACAATAATAGGAGGCGAGAGTATTCGCCTGCACCTGCTCCGCAATTTCATTATAGCAATCTTGATTCCTTCTCTTATCATTTGTCTGGTTGGGATAAGGATAATCAGTTATCATGTACTCCGTCAGGCACAGGAGCATGTTGTGGCTGACCTCAAAATGGCGCGGGAAATTTATAATTCCCAGCTTAATCAACTCACGGGTAGACTCAGGTTGCTGAGTGAATGTCCGGCATTTATTGAAGACGTCCTCAGTAGGGACCATAAGGCGATTCAGGGTAAGTTGTCAGCCAGCCTTAGAGAAGAAGGGCTTGATACGCTGACACTCATTGACCCACAGGGGAGGGTGGTTGCTCGTGGCAGTAATCCATCGTTCTCTGGAGATATGGTATTGAAAGACCCATTTGTTGCCCGTGCGTTAAAAGAGAAAAGACCCATTAGTGCCACTCAGATTGTCGGAGAAGAGGAATTACGCAAAGAAGGACTTTATGAGCGAGCGAAGATGAACATTATCCCAACTCCACGCGCAAAGATAAAAAAGGGCGGGGTATTAACTTCCGGGATGATGCTTAAATCCGCAGTACCTCTTTTTAATGCTAAGGAAGAGTTTCTTGGCGTTCTGGTGGGGGGTATACTTCTTAACAGAAACTTTTCCATTGTTGATAAAATCAAAGAGACCGTGTTTGAATCCAAAGTAGGTGGCACAGCTACCATATTTCAGGACGATGTACGTATTGCTACCAACGTGTTGCATAAAGATGGTACCCGTGCTATTGGCACAAGAGTCTCTCAGGAGGTCTACGAGGCTGTCGTTGAGCAGGGCAAAAAGTGGATTGCTGAGGCGTTTGTAGTAAACGATTGGTATATTACCGCTTATGAACCTATTTATGACCTGCAAAAGAAGATTATAGGGATTCTCTATGTAGGAATTCTTAAGCGACCATATACGCTTTTGCTCTGGAAAACCATTCTTATTTTTCTGGGTACGGCACTGCTGGGTATCCTTATAGTTGTCTATGTATCTATTCGTGCAGCGCATTATATTTCAGACCCGCTAATGAAAATAGCAAAGGTCGCCCGCAAAATAAGTAATGGCGATTATCAACAACGAGCCGAGATTGACCGAGAGGATGAAATCGGGTATCTGGCAAAGACTCTGAACCAGATGACAGATAAATTACTCTCAGCACAGGAGTCGTTAAAAAACTGGAACAAAGAACTGGAACAGAAAGTCAAGGAAGCCACCGAAGAAGTAAAGCGGATGGAGCGACAGCTCTGTCAGTCTGAAAAGTTAGCGTCTCTGGGTAAATTAGCAGCGGGTGTGGCACACGAGATTAATAACCCTCTTACCGGTGTACTTACCATTGCAAGTTTAATGCTTGAAGACCTCCCGGAGGACGACCCAAGAAGGGAGGATGTGGAGACTATTGTGAGAGAGACAATGCGGTGTCGTAAGATTGTCAGGGGTCTGCTGGATTTTGCACGTCAAAGCCCCCCGGAAAGAAAACCCGCCAACATAAATCAGATTATTGAAAACACGCTCCAGCTCCTTCAAAATCAAATCGCCATCAACAATATTCAGGTTCAGAAGGAGCTTGCCAGCGGGCTTCCCGACATCTGGGTAGATGTTGACCAGATTCAACAGGTACTGGTGAACATTACACTTAATGCTATTGAGGCAATGTCAGCTAAAGGCGGTGAACTGACTATCAGGTCATACTTATTCCAGGATGGGTTTATTGCGATTGACATTACTGATACTGGTGTTGGCATCGCAATGGAAGACATCAAACATCTCTTTGACCCTTTTTATACCACGAAGCAGTCAGGCACAGGACTGGGGTTGGCGATTAGCTACGGTATTGTACAGCGTCATGGTGGACGCATAAAAGTACACAGCCACTTTGGTAAAGGAACTACATTTACCGTAATTTTGCCCATAGACCTGACTGATGGACAGCAGGATGAGAGCAATGAAAGACAAAGTTGAGATAGCAGTTATAGATGACGAGCTCATCGTTTGCCAGAGCTGTGAGAAGATTATTCGGCGTCAGGGTTACTCTGTGGATTGTGCGCTCTCCGGCAAAGAAGCACTGGAATTGCTTGAAAAGAAATCTGCTGAGGGTGGATATGACGTGATATTTACCGACCTGAAAATGCCCGACATCGGGGGACTGGAGATATTGCGTCTGGCAAAGTTGCACTCCCCTACCACTCCAGTCGTGATTATCACCGGCTATGCCACCGTAGCCTCTGCAATAGAGGCGATGAAAAGTGGTGCCTTTGATTATTTACCCAAACCATTTACCCCACAGGAGTTGCTTGGTACACTTGAGAACGCACTGCGCAAACGAAGAATGCTCCTGCGTAATGTCGCACTATATACCGGTCAGGAAAAGATAACAGAATTTATGGGGCTGGTCGGGCAGAGCCCAAAGATGCAGGAGTTATATGCTATGATTCGTAAGGTCGCTGAGACCGACACAACGGTCTTAATTTGCGGCGAAAGCGGAACCGGTAAGGAACTGGTTGCTCGTGCCATACACAATCTGAGTGCTCGCAGGACTAATCCATTTATTGCGGTTGACTGTGGGACACTCTCATCTGAACTGTTAGAATCAGAGCTCTTTGGGCATATCAAAGGCTCATTTACTGGTGCAGTCTCAACAAAAAAAGGTCTTTTTGAGATTGCGGAAAAAGGAACTATCTTTCTTGATGAGATTGCTAACACTTCACCCGGGGTGCAGGCAAAACTCCTCAGGGTACTTGAGGAACGAGAATTTCTACCCCTGGGTGCTACTCAGTATAAAAAAGCAGATGTTCGTGTGCTTTGTGCAACAAATGAAGACCTCAGGGAACTTGTACGCAATGGCTCTTTTCGCCAGGACCTTTATTATCGGTTATCTGTTTTTCCATTATACATCCCCCCGCTGCGAGAGAGAAAAGAGGATATTCCACTCCTTGCGTATCATTTTCTTAAACAGCACTCGCGTATTGGGCAGCGGAGCGATAAACCTGTTCCCACACAGCTCGCTGAGAAGACCCTTGAAATGTTGATGGAATACGACTGGCCAGGGAATGTCCGTGAACTGAGTCATATAATTGAGCGAATGGTCATTGTTTGCGATGGAGACACCCTTCTGCCAGCCCATCTGCCACCTCAGATTTACAGCGAAAGCATTGAAGAAAACATAAGCATTCCAAGAACCGCAAAGGATTTAAAAATACTTAAGAAAGAGTTACGCGAAAAAGCGGTCGCGGATGTGGAGAGACGATTTGTACTTCAGGCACTTGAGCGCAATAACTGGAACGTAACTCGTGCCGCTGAAGACGTGGGTATGCAACGTCCTAACTTTCAGGCGTTGTTACGAAAGTATAATATTCGCCTCCGTGACCTCAGCCCTTCTCTGAAGGAAGAACACAAAGAAGAATAAAACTTTTATACACTGTTTATCTCTTTTATACACCATCCATTTACTCCTTTGCCTTTCTTCATACCTACATTTGTAGGTAGAATAAGCAGAAGAGCCTGAATACTCTGAATCAATCACCGTAGAATGGCATTTCTTCTGTATATAAATCTTATACAGAATTATAACCTCCTTAACAACAAGCCACAATTCCTCTCGTCATAAGTTACACTGAAACATATAGGCTTACGCTTTTTTACTATCCCTTCCTTATTATGGCACGCTTTATGCCCATTAGTTAATTGACACTTTTCAGGAGGTGTGAAAAATGGAACAAGAAAGAAAAATAAAAGTTCTGGTGGTTGATGATGAAACCACAGTCTGCCAGAGCGTGAAAAAAGTCCTGAGTCGTATGGACGTGGATGTTGAGATTGCGCATAATGCCCGGGAAGCTCTGGCGAAACTTAAAAATTCACCCAGAGCATTTGGCACTGCACTGATAGATTTAATTATGCCTGAGGTGAGTGGCGTTGAACTGCTGAAGGTCATTAAAGCATACTATCCTTCACTTCCTGTTATCATCATTACTGGCTATGCTTCAATTGATTCTGCAGTGGAGACCACCAAACTGGGTGCCTTTGAGTACCTGCCCAAACCATTTACCCCTCAGGAGCTTGTAGACGTGTGCGAGCGAGCAATTAATAAATACCTGGAGGAGCAGAAGAAATTATTATCCGAACTAAATCAAAAAACCTCTGAGTCGGCGGAGGCAGAACCCCGTCAGCCACTTGATGTAGACCTCCCCTTTTCAGAGAAAGAACTCCGCTCATATACCAGCGAGCAATATGTTGAGAGCATAGACAGAAGCGACATTCCCCGTCATATTGTAGCTGAGGATTACTGTGCCAAGGGTAAGAGGCGGTGTCCACGTTTTGCACGCATGGGTCGCCCTTGTGAAGGTGAATGCCCATTCCTTAAAAAGGAGGCTGAAAAAAGAGCAAAATTAAGTGTTGAGGGGATTATCAGGGCAGAGGCAAAAGATGATGTTATTGATGTGGATATGCCTTTTAAGGTCTCAGAGGTTATGTCTGCGACGTGTCCGGAGTATGCGTATGCCCTTACGCGTTCTGATGTCCCATTAGCAGGAAAATGGTCGGAAAGCATTCCCACAGAAAAACGTGTCCTGGTAGTGGACGATGAGCCGGTTGTCTGTCAGAGCGTTAAGCGAATTCTTGAGCACAGGGGATTTGAGGTTCATCCAACTATGAGTGGCAAAGAAGCACTGTCTCGTCTGGAATCCACTCCGTATGACATTGTCCTGCTTGACCTCAGAATGCCAGATATGGATGGGTATGAAATGCTACAGGCAATTAAGGAAAGATGGCCGGATGTCAAGGTGATTGTCATTACCGGGTACGCATCTGTGGAGTCGGCAGTGAAATGTATCCGCACTGGTGCTGAAGAATATCTCGCTAAACCGTTCACTCCGTCTGAGCTGGTTGCGGCAGCTGTTAGCGTAGCCGAGAAGTAACTCTGACAACTAAATGAGTTTTTAATACACACAAAAGATTTCTGGAGGCACTATATAGAACCCGCCCATTAAGGGAAGGGTTTCTGCACCAGTGCCTCCTCTTTTTATAATTGGTTCGTAAGAATATTCTCCCAAACGAGGTATCCGAATAACTGAATAACTATTAGATATTTATTAATTCATTTTCATCGCACAAACAAAGTAACCCCTGTTTATAGTTCGCCTATGACTAACTATGGACGTCTGCTTGAGCCGAAATTTCCGTTGATGAAATAATCCACTGATTGCCTAAAGTAACATAGTGGTTTACATCCTGGATATAAGCGTTTCGCCCGACACTTATTCTCAAGTTTATATCTTTTACCCAAACTGGTATAACCAGTAAAGTTGAACCATTAAGGTACGAACAAGGGTATGGAGGCGGATTCGGACGAATTCCCATTCAGGGGTTCAAGGACTTACACTAATTTCTTCAAGAGACATTCTGTCAAGATATATTGCGGAGTTCACATCGTCATTGGGGTCAAAGCTCATTATGTCAAAGGCAAAAACAGCGAGATTATCGTTTGTGCCAGTTACTTCAGGTGCTAAAATCAATGAATACTCTCGTGGGTTGCCTGAAGCTGGTGCATTCTGGTAGTTGCTGTTTATTACCCTGTTCCAGGCTTGCCAGGAGCCTTTCTGATTGATTCTCAGTCTGAATTGTACACAGTCATCCGACTCAGTGACACTACTTTCCACCCGCCACCTCGCCCGGTAGAGTTTACCATCCTGAATCGTTATATCAGGGCTTTCCCAGAAAGAGAAACAAGACGTAGACCCACCAGCAGATAAGCCAATATACCCGGGTATGCAGATTGAAGTGGGTTCATCATACGGTGGAACTGCTCCTCTGAAAGTCCAGCCTTCACTATCTGCAGTGAAATCATAACTCACCACCAGGGTATCGGTCGCAAACGAGACCTTATCAACTGTTAACTCGTCCAGATATAGCCAGGAGTTTACGTCATCCGCTGGGTCAAAACTCATAATGTCAAAATTGAAAACTAACTGATTATCCTCAGAACCCGTGACTTGTGGGTTGAAAAAGACAGAATAATCTTTAAATTCGCTCGTGGAGGGAGCCTGGGAATTATTA
This sequence comes from Candidatus Sumerlaeota bacterium, assembly GCA_021160705.1. Taxonomy (GTDB): domain Bacteria; phylum Sumerlaeota; class Sumerlaeia; order MWCT01; family JAGHBZ01; genus JAGHBZ01. The sequence goes on along the minus strand of JAGHBZ010000167.1, from coordinate 3,838 downwards.
CTGGTCACTACACGGTCCCAGGATTGCCATTTTCCTTTCTGGTTGATGCGGAGTCTGAACTGCACTGCCTGGTCTGGCTCAGTAACGCTACTTCCCATCACCCATTGTGACCGATATAGCGTACTTTCTATCTGGACTGCTGGGCTTTCAAAGTAAGAGAAGCAATATGTTGAGCCCATAGGTTGGAGCCCGAGCCAGCCACCCACTACGGTATTTGATGGTACATCATACGGCGTGATTTGACCGGCAAACTGCCATCCCTCGCTCCCGTGCTCAAAGGTAAAATGAGGTAGTGGGGTAGGTGTGGGAATGGGTGTCTCGGTCGGCGTTGGAGTCGGTGTAGGTGTGGGTGTAGGCGTAGGAGTTGGTGTGGGTGTGGGTGTCGGTGGCGCCGCATATTCGTCTGCACCTATATCATAATCTGAACCATCACCACGTGGTAAGGTGGTACCATCATAAGGTCTATGGTCACCTTCAAAATCCTCACTCAGAGCAGAAATATAGCACCCGGCATCTATGCACGGCGAATCCGGACGCAGATGAAAATCGCCACCCGGAGGGTTAACTAATTGTGGGTCATCACTGATATTGCCAGTCCCACCAGTTCCCCAGTCCTGGATACAGCAATATTCTGGAGTTGCACAACCAACAAGTTGCGAGTCGTAATCATCGGTATTATTGTAAACAATATTGTTCCTTATGATGGCGTCACATCCTCTGAGTCCACCGCCAGAGTAAGCGGAGTTGCCCCAGATGGTATTATTCTGAATAATGCCATCACACGCTTCTAATCCTCCGCCATAAGCTCCAGCATGGTTATAGAAGATAATGTTATTCTGGATGATGCCGTCACAGTTACATAGTGCTCCACCATATACTGCTGAATTTGTGGTTATTTTATTATTTTCAATTGTAGCGAGAGTCCCCGGGGCTTCATAGGAGCCTCCACCACGAAATCTTCCTCCGTAAATTCCTCCCCCGAAGTATACATCGCCATTTGTGATGGTAAAACCCCTTAATACGCAACTCTCGTCTTCAGTGCCAAGAAATGTGACGACGGAATGAACTCCCCTCCCATTGAGTATGGTAGTATTGACTATGTGTTCATCAGTGGGATTGGTACTCTGAAGAATGACATTTTTGCCAAGAAAATGCAAATTCTCATAATACACACCTGGTTCTACCTGAATTTGTTCAAGTGGAAACGCCATAAATAGCGCCTCCTGAATCGTGGGAAAATCAGCCGGAACCGATATACTTGAAGGAGTATCAAAACCACCCGGGTCTGTCCCACGAAGCACCTCCACACCATCAATCAATCCATCTCCGTCTGTATCTGGATTGTTCACGTCGCTCCCGTGTGCAGGCTCATCTGTGTCAGATAGTAAATCACCGTCACTGTCTTCAGAGCTACTGAATTCATCTGCACCTATATCCACAGAACTGCCAGCAAGGCGGCACTCGCCGTCCATATCTACAAGATATTTATCCCAGAGGTAAAATGTATTTCCTGTATCAATACAGGGCGAGTCGGGCTGGAGATGAAAATCGCCGTTTGCCGGGTCTACAAACAACGGGTCGCTGGTAATACAATCTACCCCCGTACCCGTCCAGTTCTGAATACAGCAATTGAAAGGCGTTTCTGAGTCAATAATCTGGCAATCAAAACCATCCCGGTCTGAATTGCCCCAGATGATATTGTTCTGGATACTGCCATAGCAATCAGCCAATCCACTGCCAGACCCCTCAGCCGAGTTACCGTAAATTGTATTGTTTTGAATTATGGCTTTACACCAGAACATCCCTCCACCATCTGACTCAGCCCAGTTATAAGAGATGATATTGTTCAAAATAAATTCATTGCAATTATATAGTCCACCGCCAAAGCCAAAGCCACAGGCGGAGTTGTATGATATAATATTATTTTTAATCGTGCCCTCACACCAGTGTAGCCCACCTCCGCCATAACCTCCACAATGGTTGTGTGATATGGTATTCTTCTGGATGATGCCGTCACACCAGTACAGTCCACCGCCAGAACTCCCAGCCGTGTTGTAAGAGATAATATTGTTCTGGATGATGCCGTCACAATTAAAGATTCCGCCACCCATCCACAGAGCTGTGTTTGTCGTTATTTTATTATTTTCAATTGTTGCTAATGTCCCTGGACAACTAAAAATTGCCCATTCTCCGAAGGATTTCCTGAGTGGTGGACTATAAATTCCAGCACCCCAGCATGCACTGCCATTTGTAATAGTAAAGCCTCTTAATACGCATCGCTTATCTTCTGTGCCGACAAATGTTATGACGGAGTGCGATGTCCTTCCATCAATTATAGTAGTATTGACGATATGTTCATCAGCAGGGTTAGTGCTCTGGAGTACTACGTTTTTGCCAAGAAAATGCAGATTCTCATAATACACACCAGGTTCTACCTGAATTTGTTCAAGTGGAAACGCCATAAATAGCGCCTCCTGAATTGTGGGAAAATCAGCCGGAACCGATATACTTGAAGGAGTATCAAAATCACCCGGGTCTGTCCCACGAAGCACCTCCACACCATCAATCAATCCATCTCCGTCTGTATCTGGATTGTTCACGTCGCTACCGTGTGCAGGCTCATCTGTGTCAGATAGTAAATCACCGTCACTGTCTTCAGAACTACCAAATTCATCTGCCCCTATATCCACAGAACTGCCAGCGAGGCGACACTCGCCGTCCATATCCATTAGATATTTTCCGCAAAGATAAAACGTGTTCCCTGCATCAATACAGGGCGAGTCGGGCTGGAGATGAAAATCGCCGTTTGCCGGGTCTACGAACAACGGGGCGCTGGTAATACAATCTACTCCCGCGCCTGTCCAGTTTTGAATACAACAATTGAAAGGTATGTTTGAGGAAATAATTTGCTCGTTAGCTCCTGAGTCTGAATTGCCCCAGATGATATTGTTTTGAATAGTGCCGCTACACAAGTCTATTCCACCGCCAGACTCCTCGGCTGAGTTACCATAAATAGTATTGTTTTGAATCGTCCCATTGCAGTTATATAACGCGCCGCCATATTCCGAAGCAGTGTTAAAAAGGATAAGATTGTTCTGGATAACTCCGTCGCATTTATAAAGACCACCACCGTTACTATCATAATTATTTGAGATAATGTTGTTCTGGATGGTACCATCGCAGTCGTGAAGACCACTTGAGTGATTATTTATTATTCTATTATGCTTGATGGTTGCCAGTGTGCCCTCGCCAATGATACCCTCGCCATTTGTGATTGTAAACCCAGCAAGAACACAACTCGTCAGTTCTGTACCCGCAAAGGTGACTACTGTGCCTGCATCATTACCGTCAATTATTGTTGTGGCAACAATACCGGGATTAGTTGGCTCAGTAGAACGCAGAACGATATTTTTTCCGTTAAATTTGATATTCTCCTGATAAGTTCCCGGAGATACAATTATCACGTCGCCATCCGAAGCAGAATCAATGGCAGACTGAATCGTGGCATAATCCCCGGGCACATAAATCGTGGAACTATGTAGCAGAGAGTAGACAAAAAGAAAAAATATTATCAGGACACCAGACCAGCCAATGCGTTTTAAATTTAAACCTATTTTTGGTATGCTCCTCATTGTTACCCCCTCTTTTTTGATTTTATTCATTCAGTATTTTAAATATTTACATCCAGCTAACTCCTGCAAAATTAATCCGCAAAAATTTTTATACCTCCGCCGTAGAGCTAAGTAGTTTCCCCTATATATACTTGAGTGCTTTTCTCCCGATGTCCTTTCTATAATAACAGCCCTCAAAGTTAATCTGGCGGATTAGTTCGTAATTT
>JAGHBZ010000075.1 GCA_021160705.1 Candidatus Sumerlaeota bacterium | reverse complement strand
GGAAATATATTAAACCAGCGCACAAGACTAATGAAGGCAATTAAGAAATATCAGGAGCTTAACGCTGAAAACATTCAAAGATTACTTCAGACCAAAGTAATCGGGAAGGAAATAATCTATTTGCAAGAGATAGACTCAACGAATCATTACGGGCTGAAGTTGCTCAAGAGCGGGATAGTGTCAAATGGGACATTAATAGTAGCAAATTACCAGACAAAAGGCAGGGGACGACATGGTAAAAAATGGGTAGCACCGAGAGGAAAAACTTTACTGTTTACAATTGTGCTGACGGAGCTACAGCGATTCCGCCACCTTTCATTATTGACCTTTGCTGGAGCACTGGGTGTTGCAGATGGAATTACTCATATATTTCCGGAATTTAAACCTACTATTCGCTGGCCAAACGATATATTGATACGAGGGAAGAAGACTGCAGGTGTATTGTTGGAAACAAGTACAAGAAGCAAAAAAGATAAAAAACCAGGCGCAGTGCTGGGTATCGGGATAAATGTGAATCAAAGCCAGAAGGATTTCCCGAAAGAGATAGCCGAGAATGTCGCCTCATTATTTATGTTTAGTGGTAGACGAATACTCCGACTAAATGTTCTGGTCTCAGTACTTGAGCATTTTGAAAAATATTATCTTGCGCTTGAGCAGGGACAGGAGAAAAGATTCTGGAGCCGGCTGAGAAAACTCTCCTCAACGCTTGGCAAAGGAGTAAGAATACATACCCCTGCTGGTAAGATAGTCACTGGTACAGCTATTGATATTGACGAGGATGGAGGATTGCTTGTGCGTCTGGATGATGGACGAACTACAAAGTTTTGTGATGGAGACGTCGAAGAAGTAGAATGGATAGAATAATATGCTTTTAGCGGTTGACATAGGAAACACAAAGACTGCACTTGGGGTTTTTAAGGATGACAAATTGATTGCAAGATGGCGCGTGTCAACTGATACGAAGCGGACTGAGGATGAGTATTCAGTGATACTTGATGGACTTTTCAGGTTACATAAATCACTGAAATGCGAAGATATAAGTGGAGCAATAATTGCATCAGTTGTTCCTCACCTTGTAGAGATTTTGATAAAGAGTATACAGTTCATCTGTCCGGGCATTTTGGTCAAAACAGTCAACTCCACCCTGAATCTGGGGATAAACAATCTCTACAAGAACCCGAGCGAAGTAGGAGCAGATAGATTAGCCAATGCAGTTGGGGGGAGGCACCTTTTCGGGATTCCTATAATTATAGTAGATTTTGGTACTGCTACCACACTGGATGTAATTGATAGGGAAGGTAATTATATAGGTGGAGTTATTCTGCCAGGCGTAGAGATGTCAGCGGACGCTTTATTTATACGGACAGCAAAGTTGCCGCGCATTCCCATTTCATTGCCGAAGCGGGTCGTTGGCACTACAACGGTCAAGAGCATACAATCGGGAATATGTTTTGGAGTTATAGGTAGTGTAGACTCGCTGGTTGAGCAAATCTGGACAGAACTTGGGTATCAGACGAAAGTTGTAGCAACGGGTGGATATGCACAAATGTTATCCTCAGTCTCTAAGACCATCAATGAGGTGGAACCATATTTAACCCTTTATGGGCTAAACCAAATCTGGAGATTGAATAAAGAGGAGTAATAAAGGGATGCCATATTTTTGTTACCAGTGCGGTGAAGAATGGACGGGCAGTGCAAAACCCAGTCGCTCTGATATATGTAGGAATTGCGGTGCGGTAATACGATGTTGTCGAAACTGTGCCTACTACGCTCCATCACTACATAATCAGTGTAGCATTCCTGAGGCAGAGTATATTGGTGATAAAGAGCGAGCGAATTTTTGCGAATGGTTTATGCTTCGGGAAACAGACACACCAGAGGATACGGGCAAACCTAACACCCGCCAGGACCAGGCCAAAAAACGATGGAATGAGCTTTTCAAAGATGATTAACACGACAATAGAACCATTATCCCAACAATGAGGATAAGACATCACCATACATTTTGTTATATTTTTCTTGTTTTTCTTATACCGGGAATTTTTGGTGGATGTTCACTATTAAAGAGGCTGAGACCAGCACCTGCAGAGAAGAGGTTTCCTGAACAGCCTGCTTACCATATAAAGTCGTCCTCACATCGGATAGTATTCTCCGTGGATATGAGTTCTGCTGATAGAATGCAGGAACTTCTATTTTTTGTTCCACCTGTGCGTAAGATTGGTATTAAATTTCTTGATTATACTGTAGAACCTGAACATACCTCTACTGGTAAACAGGGAGGAGCTTTACCTGATAAAAAAACTATTGAGTCTCTACTTAAACGAAGTGTATCCATCAAAGATGTATGCTATATGCGGTTTAATCGAATTGTCAAGGTGGCCATAAGGAAAAAGTATTCTTCGGGGAGCGGGGCTTTTGTATTAAAAAAGGCAATCGCTGCACTGGAATTTGATGATTATAAGGAAAGCAACAGGGTTGATGACGCACTTAGCCACAAAGAGTCCGGCTTTGGTAAGCTGGCAAGACATCTGATTGTTAATTACAGGGATTATAAAAGGTATGCAGACCCTACACCGCCAAGCAAAATTGAACCGATTAACACAGCGTGGGCAAACACCCTCGCAGAAGAGCTAAACCACCCGGATATAATCTGGCGAAAAGTAAGATTCAGGACACCGGGTTTTTATAAAATAGACTATCGTTGTCTGCAGGAGGCTGGGATACCGCCTCAGAGAGTACATCCTCAGAATATCAGGGTTTTCAGTGAAGGGAAAGAGGTTCCCCGCTTAATCATAGGTGGATTTGCGAAGAGATTTACTGAGAATGACAGTGTGATTTTCTATGCGAGAAAGTCCAATAGCAAGTTTACACCAGACAGCGTCTACTGGCTAAGGTTTGAGCTCGACAAGGCATCTGAAAAACCTAAAACCCTTATGGAAAAACGAGAATATAGGAGACCCATCACAGGCTCAATAAGAACACCCGGGTTCTTTATTGTGGGGAAAAAAATAGAAGAAGACAAAGAGTTGAAGATTCAGACAGGGAATTTTCTGACTATTAAAGGGATGCGCTGGGTAGGCGATGAGATTCAGTTGAACAAACCTTATGTCGTTAAGTTTGATTTACCCTATCTTGCGGAGCGTACTCCGGGTAAGTCGCGCTTAATCCTGCGTTTCTATAATGACGAACACTTATTCATTCCAACCTGCGAGTTCTACGTCCGCCTGAACGAATATGAATTTCCAGCATTTAAATTTTCCAATTACAAAGATGATGTAAAAGAATTAGTATTTCCAACCAGTGTGCTACGTTCGGAGAACAATCAGATTACAATAATTATCAAAAACAGAAAGAGCCCTGCTGGAGGCAAGGGAAGAAGCGGGGTGTATTTCGACAATGTGGAGGTTGAGTACCCCAGGAGATTTGTCGCAGAAGGTGGTAAAATAAGTATTGATTTTACCCGCACAATTAAGCCGTCCAGAGAGAAAAAATCTGGTGAGCTGGTCTCAGCGATTATAAGGGGATTTCCGCCGAATACCACTGTTATTGGGTTTGAGCTGGATAATGAGGAGACCCCTCGTTTACTGACAATTGAGACCACAGAAGCCGATGGCAGTCTCACGGTTTTGCTTCCTTTCACTGAAGACAGAGTATTTCAATTAAGTACGCTGGGGGCGTTGCCAGAGATTCCGTCACCTGAAATTATCAAATTTGAGAACCTGAGCAGGGATACGTATCAAAACGATTATATAATCATCTCACACAAAGATTTTATAGAGCAGGCAAAGCGATTAGTAGAGTTGAAGAGAACACAGGGGTTTTCCCCCTTACTTGTTGATGTGGAGGCGATTTATAATGAATTTACTTATGGTGAGGAATCACCGATTGCAATTAAGAAATTTCTCCGCTACGCATTGGTACATTGGAAGAATCCGCTCCCGGAATATGTCCTGCTTGTAGGCGATTGCACGAGCGATTATCTACACCTGACCCGGAATGAAGTCATTAACTATGTGCCAACTTACAAAATTGAGCGTTCTGGAGGCGAAGAATGGGCATCAGACCACTGGTTTACGACATTATGCGGAGACGACGAGTTTGCGGACGTAATTCTTGGTCGCATCTCAGTGAGTAACCTCAAAGATGCACAGTCAGTCATAACCAAGCTCATCAAATACGAGACAGAAAGAGCCCCTGGTATATGGCACGCAATGTTAGGATATGTTGCTGATGACGGCGAATTTGACGAGCAATGCGAAGACCTCCGCAAAAAATATACCCCGCCTCATTACGGTTCTCAGACAGTTTATCTTGAAAGGTTTCCCTGGGAAGACAATTTCTATCTTCCTAAACAGCTTGTGGAACAAGAAAAAGCAAAGGTAAGCACCGCTGCTACTTCTCGGATAAAAGAGATTATTGATAAAGGCTTAGTATTGTTGACATTCTATGGACACGGCTCACCCAATATCTGGGCTGATGAACGGATGTGGTTTGGCGGTGACTCTGAGAATAGTGATAATCTCAATTTGCGAAATGGGAGTAAACTCCCTTTTATTATAAATATGACCTGCAATAGTGGTGCAATTGATTATCCTGTGCCTAAATGGAACATTTGTATCAGTGAGGATTTTATGCGAGTGTCTAAGGGTGGCGCCATTGGGATGTATGTGCCCGCTGGACCCGGGTTTACTACTCAACATAAAAAGGTCTCTACCACATTACGCCGGGCAATATTTCGCGATGGATTTCGTCGTATTGGCGATTGTATAGTTGCCGGTCAATATTACAACCTCATTGAAAACGCCACCCCGGATATGATAAAGATGTTTATTCTTCTTTGCGAACCAGCCTTATCCCTGCAGTTACCAGCGAGTCTTTTTGAGATGAGTATCACACCGACCCGGACAGAGCCGATGAAAAATCTCAACCTG
>JAGHBZ010000223.1 GCA_021160705.1 Candidatus Sumerlaeota bacterium | reverse complement strand
GCATGTTCCCAGCCTACCTATAAGGAATTGAAACGTTTACAGAAGTGTAAACATTTCTGCACACATTCTCGTTCCCAGCCTACCTATAAGGAATTGAAACTTTAGACAAAATAGAGTAGATATAGATGTCTATTCTAGTTCCCAGCCTACCTATAAGGAATTGAAACAGTCTACCATTCTAACTCGCCTCCTTTCGCTATAAATGTTCCCAGCCTACCTATAAGGAATTGAAACCACTTCTGGTAACTAACTGGATAGGTGGTAGAGAACGTTCCCAGCCTACCTATAAGGAATCGAAAACAAGTCACAAGCGAGAAGTAGCAAGTGACAAGTATGTTCCCAGCTTTCTATAAAGAAATTGAAACGTTATCAGCTGGTACGCTTTCCGCATTCTGTGTGTTTGCTATATTATGGATAAAAAAGAAAAAGTAGTCCAGCGGTTGGCAAGTTGGTGGTTACTGCCTACCTAATAGGGAGTTGAAACCTTCCTTGTCACTGGTGACTTGTTACTTGCGACTTGGTTCCCAGCCTACCTATAAGGAATTGAAACAGCTCTGGTTTCTGGTGGCTAGTGGCTGGTTTCTGGTGGTTCTGTAACAAGAAACCACTTAACTCTCTGTGCCCTCTGTGTCCTCTGTGGCTAAGTTTCTGATGGTTCCGTAACAAGAAACCACGAATTCACACAAATGAGCACGAATGAAGTTCCCAGCCATTTTTACGGAATAGAGATTCCTTCCAGTAACCAGTGACCAGTCACCCGCCACCAGTCGTTCCCAGCCCACCTTAAAGGAATTAAATCCAAAAAACATCCACCACCACGACGAGCACGAAGTAAATTGGGTACACAACATAGAGGGTTCCTCGTGTCCTTCGTGTTTTTTCTCTCCTCACCTCCCATCAACCACTCGCCAGTAACCAGTCATTCCCAGCCTGCCTAATAAAGTTTATTGGGGATTGAGGATGAAGTTTTGTGGCTGAGCAATCCTGGCCTGAAGAATAGTTGTATGCAAAGTGCGGGTATTATATCAAAAAATTGTGAACCCCTGAGTGGAGCGCTGGGTGCGGAGGATATTTCCCCAGGATACAGTACCGTTGGTTGCGTCGTAAGGTATATCCGAGCCGAGTAGAGAATTATTTGGGTTAAAGGGACCAAGCGGAATACCTGTCTTTGAATAAGTTCTATCCGGTCCGTTAGAGACGAGTCGCCATTTACCGTATCGTTTAAACGCACCTTCATTGAATCCGGGTGCATCCACTCCTTCGATAGGAGGCAAAGGACCGCCACTGTGGATAAGGGCTATGAGTTCTCTAAGAGTGACAATCCTGGTATACGTATAATAGCGAGCCAACTCTCCATATATTGGATGAATTTCCCTATTAGAGAACGGGTCAACAAAATGCACTGATGAAAGAAACGCAACCGGGGTGGTCAATTGAATAGGCAGTACATTATAGATACCATCGTTTGGCGGGTAATCGTTATTATCATTTGCGTAAGCTTCCAGCCCAGTAGCCACACTTCGCAGGTCAGCTCTGACGCGAGAGACCTTTGCCCGTGTTTGAGCCTCCAGGAAATTAGGTATGGCTATGAGCGCAAGGATGGCAATAACTGCGACAACAATAAGCAACTCCACCAGAGTGAATCCTGTTCGCATATTTTTTGCTTGAGGTATCATCATCATTTTCAACTCCGCGCCAGATTCCAAAATAAACAAGTCTAATAAAGAGTCCAGTCCTGCACCCCAGAGACGTTGCGCTGGATAGAATAGACAACTTTTGACCAGGAGCTTCCCTCCGCGTCGTAAGGGTCATCTCGCCATTTGACACGATAGTAATATCGTTTGCCATATTCAAGATTAGGAACAGTATAACAGGTATCGGGAATCCAGCCACTGTCGCCAAGCGACGGGTAAAATAAATAATTATCACTGTACTGGAGTAGATATTCGGTTGCCCCTGCAACGGCGTCCCACTCAATAGTGTTAGTGTGTCCCGTGGTATAAACAGGCTCAGGCTTAATTGTGGGACCCTTCTTCTCATCCGACGAAGGAGTGATGGCATAGAGATTTGAAGTATACTGAAAATGTTGATGAGATGAATCAACAGCTTCAACGTAATATATATAATCACTTGCGGGCAGGACTCCTTCATCAACGTAGTCAAAGACCGAACCTGGAAGCAGAGTAGGATTAATCTGAATAAATCCATCTTTTGAGAATGCCTCTATTCTCCAGACATTGAACCCGATTGTACCAGTGGGTACATTGTCCGGGTTCCAGAGTATTTGAGTTGCACAGGAGCACAGAGCAGTAGCAATACCATTATTTGCTCCGATGTCAGCAGTTATCTCAAGAGTGTAGGAGGTCGCTTCGCCATAGACTGACGGGTCATAATTTTCTATTCGCAGATAGTACGTGCCGGAAGTTAGACATTGCCAGTAAATGGTCTCGGTCTCGCCTGCACCCCAGTCGTCTCTGATTAGCGGAGGTTTAGCCAGTCCGTCTCTATAAAAATAAATTACAGCATCACAGTTAGGGGCTAAATCTTTTGTCCGAATTGTATAAGGATAAGGTGCAATGGCGAAAAAGCGTGCCCAATCTTTATCAGCGTAGTCGTGAAAGTTATGTTGTGGCGGACCAATCCAGTTTACAACCGCAATACTGGCTGAGTGAGTGGTATCGTCATCCTCATAAATATCTGGTCTCCCTGGAGGCGGGGGCAGGAAATCATAGGCATTATCCACTGCTCTGACCAAAATTTGTTGTGAGTCCACATACGTTCCGTCGCTAACGAAAAAGGTTACTGTCTTTACCAGTGGCTCAGCAGGAGATGACCAGGGTGGTCCAGAACCCTTCGGGCTATCCTTAATGTCCCAGAAGTCCACAAGGTTGCCCGGCTGATACCCGGGAGCAGAAGGATGACGAATATCTTTGCCGAGCACATCTGCATTAAGTGCCTCTGGGGGACTGGTTAATTGCAATATTCCATTTATTTCAAGTGTACTGGTAGCGTCGCCTTCCCAGAACGACCATACCAATTCGCTGACCGTTGTGTCAGCATCGCTCACGTAATCATCCAGATTAAAGGCATCAGGAAATCTGAAAAAGTTTGTATCTATAGTCGCAATCCAATCTTCTTTATCGCCGATATATATATCCGGTAAGTCGCTTAATACAGGTGGAGCATAAGATAGAGTTGGTGATGGAGTTTCTGCATAGACATCCCCCCTCAACAAATATAGCGGTAAACAAATCATTAAAATAAACAACATAATCATCTCTGCTCGCTGCAGTTTATTATTTTGTTTTCTTTCTTTCATAAAGCCATACTCCTTTCATATTAATAAATAGTAATTTCCCGATATTCGGTGATGAGACCTCTGCTAATGAAGAGATTAATCTTGAATTGGCACAGCTCCGTCGTCTTTTAAACT
>JAGHBZ010000154.1 GCA_021160705.1 Candidatus Sumerlaeota bacterium | reverse complement strand
GTACTCATATACTCCACCAAAGTAATCAAACACATTTACATAATCCCCTCTTTTCAGACATTCTTCAATTATACGTGTAAGTAATGTTGTCTTACCACTTCCTGTAACTCCAACTGCAAGAAGATGACCGTCTTTGCACTTTAGAGATACAGCATCGTTGTTCTCAGTATGTCCAAAATAAATTGAATTTACCGGCAGCTCATATCGCTCAGGAGTCCGGAATGCAGGAGGGTTAACGAGGTCTATTCCCTTTTTTCTGGCAATCTCCTCCAACAACCGGCATCCAGCCTTTGCCAGCCATGGGTTTCGTTTGATAGAGGCAATCACTCTACGTACCTGCTTATCATTTCTGCCGATTAAATCTGCCAATTTTTCTGGGTCAGTAATCACTTAATTCCTCCTGTTCTTTTCTGGAAAATTCTTTTCAAGAAACTCCCTGCCACGCGTGCCCCAGTAGAAAAGCGCAATCGCAACAATAATAACTTTCATCCCTGGAAACGTTATGCCCGACGCCTCGAGATATACCGCAATAAAAAAGAAAATCGTTGCTCCAATTGCTCCCGGAAGCATAAACCTCCAGTGCGACCGCAAGGAAGTGAGGCACAGGAAATACCATATAAGCAATATCAATACCTCCATAATGAAAGCCCTTCTCATAATCCTAAAATTGCTTTTAAGAAACCATTAAAGAAATGCTTCCTGCAATAGCGTTTACTGCCGAATTTTACTGAATGTTTTTTACACACTGCCTTACCACAGGATTCGCATAAGATAAGATTATCCTTGTGAATTGTTTCCCCACCTATGCAACACACTCCACCAATATCCTCTGGCTTAAAAGCAATTGTGCAGTCATCAAGGAGCTTCTTTTTTTGCCACACAATTCTTATGAAACCCTGCTCACTGAGTATATCAAGGTACTCGTCCTCACCAATCACATCGTTACCACTCTCTTTTTCAGTGGTCTGAACCTTAATCATTCTGGTTCCGATTTCCCCTGAACGAATCAGTTGTATGAGTTCTTCTTTTGTCATTGATGTTCCCCGCCTTTTCCGCAAATTGAACAATTCTCACAGTATGGCATAAATTGCAGGATTTCTTGCTGCACACCAGATAATGACAAAATCCTGAAATTCCAATTTATCGGTCTTTGCATAAAAATAGAATCAATTGCATATAAAACTGGAGCACTTGCCAATTTCAGAACGTCCTTAATCGCAGGTGTAGCTGGACATCTTTGTGTGGTGTCTTGATTTTTGTGTTTGATAACGTCCTGAAACACACAACGAAAACAGGCATTTCCCCTTTTCTGAATATAAACCTGTGCTAAATCCGTATCTCTTGAGACAGCTACAAAAATCACAGGTATTCCCTGCTTACCATAATATTCGCTCACGAAAAGTCGCGTCTCGTCATTATCAACAGCACAGATAACAAGGTCACAGGGGTCTATTACCTTCTGTTCAATCGCATCTTCAATCCACAGTGGAATCCCCTTTATCACAGTGCCCAGAAAACCCTCTCTTGATAGATTTCTTGCCAGCCTGATTGCTTTGTTCTTACCCAGGTCTTTTTTAAAGAAACGCTGCCTATTAAGGTTGCTCATCTCTACGAAATCGCGGTCACAAATTTGAAGATAACCAATACCCTTTCGTACAAGCCCCTCTCCTATTTCGCCAGCAAGCCCACCGCCACCTATTAATAGCACCCGAACGGAGCTAAATTTATCTTGCTCAAATCCCAAAACAGCCCTTTGCCTATCATCTACCCCGGCTTCGCCAGGATATCTCGGTTTGAGGTACTCGCAGCGATATTTTTTTAACGAATTCCAATTTGTAAAGATTTTCAGCAATTTGCCTCATTCCTTTGCCAAAGATTTCTATTTTGAATTTATTTTTTAACGAAAAAAATCTGAGATACCCATCCGCGCTGAAAATACCACCAACTGCCGGGTATCCGCCTCTCTCAACTCTCTCCTGCATTGCTTTGTCTATTCCGGATGGAAAAGTTGCTCCCGGACCTGAACCGGGGTGATTATGGAAATAGCAGAAAAATCGGTGATTAAACATTTCCATTGACTCCAGTGCTTCTGCCACAGAACAAATATCACCTACAACTCTCACAAAGGTGCTCACTGATAATTGTAAAGGCAGTATCTTGTTCAATATAATCCTTCCATCAAGTTCAACACCTGTTGCAAAGAATAGGTTTTCTTCCGGAGCTTTTGTTGCAAGTTTATAGCAATCATAAATGAATGCCGAACCCATCACATAGTTATGATACCCTTTAATAATAGGCTCGGGTTCTCTTGACTTTCTCATCTCCTCCAGAAGTAGATTTATGTTCCTGCTAATAGATGCGATAGCATCATCTGATTGGAGTAAGTTCATTAATAGGTCTTTTTGGTTTCTCTGAAGGGTTTCAATTTCTTTTGACATCTCTATTAATGCCGCTGTGCTTAATAAACTTTGTTTACAAGTCATTATTCTTTCTTCTCTGTATTTACGCCTCCAGGGTGTAATAAACTCTATAAGTGATTTTGCGTCTCTGTATGTCCTATAAATGTCTTTTTTCAAAAACCTGAATACCCAGCGGATTATTTTTGATGCTATCATCCTTGCACCTCCATTAGCATTCTCTCAATGTTCGCTATCCCAGTGGAGGGGTCTTTCACGTTCCTATGAAAATGAACCTGATACACTCCCCTCGAACGAGGGCGAACGCAGAACCGATATTTATCCAAGAAAGTTTGAGGAGGGTCGCATATATAGAAATCAGTACGTCTCATTCCCTTTTCTGCAAAACCTTTGAACCTCTTGGAACCACACCGATAATAGCCGTGATAAACGTTATTTTCCTTTCGCCAGCCAGCCATTTGCCAGTAAGGAACAATCGCTCGCTTAAAATTAATGACCCGGCTTGGTAGCAAGTATTCAGTTTTCTCCCCTTCTCTTGATACCGGCTGAGCTGGGCTACAACTGCTTTCATCAGATTTATATCTCTTTACACTAATTACTCTCTTGGGATTTATTATAATTCTGGTCGTTCTTGTGGCTGTTTCGTTTTTACTGGATATTGCCTTGGTTCTCTTTATGTTTGCCCCCAGAATCGCACCCAAAATTGTTAAGATGCCACTCACCCCGAAAATGGTATAAAGCAAGAAAGGGGGGAGGGAGTGGACTCCCTCCCAACTCCCCACGTCAGAATACAACACCGCATAGAGGACTTCGTGGTCTGAGACTTTTGGGAAAATATCTTCAGTCATTGCAAAGACCCTTCGTTCGTTAGCTTTCTTCAGGAAATATCCTTCCAGTCTGAAGGTATCCAGTATTTCCTTAGGTGTAACTCCCGGCACTACATCCACTTCGCCAAACCTACGTCCTCCACCAGGTGCCGCAATCTCGAGTTTCTTCCGTTCCAGCATCTTATTCACCTTCCTTTCTGATTTTGGTGTTGACATCTCAAGCGTGAATATAGTAAATCTGTTTTTTGTAATTTACCCCAGCCCTAAAAAAAGAGGTGTGCTCTAAAACAGCGCACTTCTTTCGTGAGTTGGCAGACTCAACCGGGGCTGGGTTTTTCCTTTTAAAAGAGCGAATTTATTACAATTTTAGAGGCTTCCCACCTCTCCATATACTTTCGAAAATACTCTGAATCTCCTTGAACTTCTTCGGGCTTCTTTTTTTAGTGTATATCAGCAATTTACTTTGAAGTCCACGACTCAGGTATACGTCAGCCTCATCCCATTTTTGGCGTTCATGCGTGTATGGATTGTATTGCAGGAGCTTGCCATCGCTAATTATAATGGAGCAAAGTGGATAGTGTTTGTATTGCCTTACTTCGAGTGTCCCAGCTTTTTTGAACTGGTTAATATCCTTTAAAATTCCAATTGAGGCTTTATATTCATCTCGAAGTCTTGGTGAAATT
>JAGHBZ010000353.1 GCA_021160705.1 Candidatus Sumerlaeota bacterium | reverse complement strand
CTATTCCCGAAGGTCTATTACTTAAGAATCTTGCATCCAGAGCAATCTTCATAACATCTCATTTATACCAAAAATTGGGATGATAAATCAATAATAAAAGTACCACACGCAAAGAAGTAAAATTTTCTGATTGCTTTTCTCATTGGTTTCAGGCAATCAAAAATAATACTTTGTTAGCACTCAAATAATTAATGAAGAAAAGAAATGACATAGACAAACTCAATCAGGTAGCACTCCAGATAGTCCAGACACTAAAAGACAATGGCTATGTAGCATACTGGGTAGGGGGTTGTGTACGTAATATGCTGATGGGTATTCCCCCTGATGACATTGACGTGGCTACTAACGCACTGCCAGAGGCAGTAATGACACTCTTTCCCCACACTGTAAGTGTCGGCGCACAATTTGGTGTTGTTATTGTCATTCAGGAAGGGGTCTCCGTTGAGGTGGCAACATTTCGCTCCGAGGAGGGCTCTCAGGACTACCGCCATCCCCAATCCGTGACCTTTGTCACAGACAAAGAAGATGCACAACGCCGTGATTTTACCATTAATGCCCTGTTCTATGACCCCATTAAGGACGTTATCATAGATTACGTCGGTGGGAGAAAGGACATTCAACAGCGACTCATACGAGCTGTTGGGGAACCTGAACGTCGTTTCGTGGAGGACGCACTAAGGATGTTGAGAGCAATCAGATTTTCTGCAAGGTTTGATTTTTCCATCGAGCCTTCTACCTGGAGTGCGATTCTCAAACATAAATCGCTAATTCAAAAAATTAGCGCCGATAGAATCAGAGAAGAATTGATAAAAATGTTTACCGCCCCGGGTGCTGGCAACGCACTCCGATTGCTTGACAGGGCTGGACTGCTCGTGGAGATTCTGCCAGAAGTGGCTGATATGAAAGGTATCCCACAACCAAAGCAATTCCATCCGGAGGGCGATGTGTTTGAACACACTGCTCGTGCACTGGATTATCTGGAAAACCCATCGCCCACTCTGGCATTCGGCGTATTGCTACACGACGTGGGCAAACCCAAAACACTTCGCTATGACACAAGAATTCGGTTTGATTCACACGACAAAATCGGTGCTGAGATTGCGGATAACATCTGTCGGCGCCTGAATTTCTCCAATAAAGACCGCACCTGGATAGTCTCGCTGGTCGCTCGCCATATGTATTTCTTAAACGTCCAGCAAATGCGACCGAGTACGTTACGAAAATTTATGGGTAGCGAGACCTTTGAAGAAGACCTGGAACTCCATCGCGTGGATTGTCTTGCCAGTCATAGGGATTTATCAAACTATGAGTTCTGCCGAAAAAAACTTGAGGAGTTTCGACAACAAAAAACAGAACTTATACCACCACCATTAATCACTGGTAAAGACCTCATCCAGGCTGGTTATACTCCGGGACCGCTTTTTCGCAAAATCCTTGATGCAGTGGCAGAACTTCAACTGGAGGGTACTTTGACATCCAAAAAGTCTGCGTTAGAATGGGTAAAGCAACATTTCCCCTTAGAGAAGAAATAAAATAGTACGTTTCCCTATGAGTTGGATTTATTTTATTATTTTGTATTTGGCTTACTATTTATAGTTGAGAGTTGCCCATTCTTCTATGAAGATTAGTCTCTCTTCGGGGGATACTCAACGCTAAATCCACATCAGAGCACAATATGGAGACAATAGAAACTGGCAGAATAGGGACCTTATTAGGTTTGGTTGTCATTATGAGTTTTGCATTTGTGCTGGCACGCCTGACCACCTTAAAAAACTTCCTCCCAAGACCTGTGCAGGAGTTCTTTTACTCATACATTGAGTTTCTCTTCCTTGGAATGTTTATTGGGAAATCAGGTCTTAATCTTGTAAGCCAGCGTTTTATCCGCCAGCTTGACCCATTTTTACTCGTTGGACTTGGATGGATTGGTCTGTATTACGGGATGCAATTTGACCTGAAAAAAGTAAAAATGTTCAGTGCTCGCTTATATGGGCTCGCATTTTTTCAATCAATATTTACTTTTCTGGTGATGGTGGTTGTCTTTGCACCTGTGCTTATATTCATTGAACCCTTAGGCGAGAGATGGATACCTGCCGCATTGTTCGTTGCCACTATTGGTGCAATTTCTGCCCCACTGGTTCTCAATCGTTTTTTGGACAACCTATCATCTTTGCCACGCCCAATAGTCGACCTGGTCCAATTTACAAGTAGTGTGGATGGAATAGTAAGTGTGACTATCTTTGGAATTATTTCAATTGCCCTGTATCCGCATCAGGCAATCTTTCCTGTTCTGGGATATATGGGAAACATATTTCTCTGGTTTATTCTCTCCTGTATCCTTGCGATAATTATGGCGTATGTCTTCTCAGCACTGCTTATTGGGCGACCCACAAACAAAGAACTATTCCTTTACATCATCGGGATACTTATTCTGTCCAGTGCTATTGCGCATTATCTACGGTTCTCGGTAGTGTTTGTCAATTTTGTCTTTGGGCTCTGGCTTGCTAATATAACCTGGCAAAGAGAGACTCTCGTCAAACTCCTCGCAAAAGTTGAAACACCCTTTTACATCCTCCTCTTATTACTCGCAGGTGCTTATCTGGAATTTAGTGTTGGTCCTCTATTCTGGCTTATTCCTCTTTATCTTTTGCTTCATATAGCTGGCAAGGCATACGGATTGAAAACCGCTATGTATATTTTTAATCCGGGGCAGAGTGTGCCTCTAAGGCTTGGTATGTCACTTACTCTGCAGGGTGCACTGGCAGTCACACTATTAATCAATGCAGCTTTGTTGTGCCCGGAGTATTACGTAGGTCTTCTCGTAAATTTTCTTTTGTTGTCAGTGATAATTAACGATTTTGTCGCACCACTTATTATCCGACGAGCTCTCAGAACGGAGGACTAATACCCAGACTATGGTAATATGGAACTTATTTATAACGCTATCATTTACTCTCCTGCTGGTCTTGCTACGGGGGGTCTGGGAAAGATTTTTTTCACTTGGTGAAATACCGGCAGAAGTAACTCTGGGGTTTATTCTCCTGGCTTCTTATAGTTTTGCGCGTTCGGTAGCCCGATTCAAACTCCCACGCCTTAACGGATACATCTTCTTCGGGATTCTGGCGGGACCTTATTTCCTTAATCTCATCAGCCACGCCTCAATTCGTCAACTCGGTCTTATTAATGAAGTTGCCCTTGTCTTTATTGCACTGACCGCTGGCGGTGAACTCAAACTCTCTGTTCTTCGCCAGAACTTCCGGGCCTATACCGTGATTCTTTCAGTGGCAATTCTCATTATGATAGTAGGGGTTACTGCCAGCATCTTCGCAGTAGAAAAAACATTCGGACTGATGGGTATATCATCTACCAGAGAACTCTTTGTCCTGGCATTAATTCTTGGCGTGCTTGCGGTACCCAAATCCCCTGCAACTACTATCGCTGTGGTCAATGAATATCGTGCCCGGGGACTCGTCACACAGTCGTTGATTTCTCTTGTTATGATGCTGGACGTGGTGGTCATCTTGCTTTTTACCATTACGTTGGGATTTGTGCGCAGTCTCACCGGCGACGTTGGGCATTTTAACATCGGAGAACTCGCCTCTTTATTTGGAAGAATTGTTGGCTCTTTACTTATCGGGTTCATTATGGGCATACCTGTTCGGCTCTACTTTCGATATATCCGCACTCACCTGATACTATTTATCCTGGGGTTGTGCTTGCTGATAGTTATGCTCTCACGTATTTTACATCTGGAGTCCATACTGGTGGGTATTGCTATTGGGTTTTATATCAATAATTTTACCCGACAGGGTGCTCGCCTGATTGACTCCCTGGAGGAAAGTAGTCTTCCTGTATATGTGGTCTTTTTTACTATTGCTGGAGCTTCACTGCATTTAGATTTTTTGATGCAGAACTGGCTCATCACGAGCGTGCTGGTAATCACCACTGCGTTCTTTACTTTTGGTGGTATCCGACTGGGTATATCCTGTGCGAAACTCACCGGACCGTTCAAACAATACGGGTATCTGGGCTTTATCTCCCAGGCAGGACTCAGTATAGGGCTGGCTGTAATTGTTCGCTCGGAACTCCCGGGTGAACTCGGCAACCTCGCTTACGCTCTTCTACTCGGACGAATCGCAGTTAACCAAATCATCGGACCCATTCTTCTACGCATCTCTCTGGTTAAATCAAATGAAATCTATCAAGCGTAAACTCGTTGAAAGTACCACTGTCTCTCCATACAATATATATTGAGAGATTCTGGAAAAAGGAGAATTGCAAAAAGTGGAATTATTAATCCTGCTCATAGTTCTGATACTCCTTATGCCAGGGCTATTGGGTGTAATATTTGTTCCGCTTTTGCTCGCCATTGGCATAATTCTGGTGGTTCAGCTCCTGTTCCACTCTGTTGCCACTGTTCTGCTTGTGCCTCGCTCCTTACTCTGGGTGGCTTTTAATAAACGTGTTCGCCAGAACCACGCACTGGAACACGCTACCGTGAACGTCATTGAAGAGAAATTTGGTCGCACAAATTTATCCGGCTACGCGGTGAAGGATGGGTTCAAACTCTTCGGGTCTACCAATCTTCCTCCTGAACTCATCTACCAGGCAGCACAACTCGGACTCGAACGCCTCAAAAGTGGCGAAAAGGAGCTGGCTATCCATAATCGGTGTGGCTCATCGCTACTGATTACCAACTTTTTGTTTGCCGTGCTCGTAATCGCTGCGTTCGTCGGAACAAAATTATTTAGATTATCCTACTTTATTCTGGCGCTTGTGGCGATTAATTTTCTGGCTAAACCTCTCGGCAGATTAACGCAAAAATGGATTACTACCAGCACTGATGTCAGAAATGTTGTGATTACACAACTTGAAGTTAGAACACCCACTGG
>JAGHBZ010000385.1 GCA_021160705.1 Candidatus Sumerlaeota bacterium | reverse complement strand
GACCTTTTCACAACAACTCAACTTTAGCTCAGACATCAATTCCACTAAAGGTCAAGATGTGCTTTGTTGCAAACATGTCCTATTATTAATTTTCCTTTCTGATTGAAACGAAGAATCTCACTATTCCAGACCTATCCTGCTCTCCTGGCTTCCTTATTAATGGTCTTTTTTCTATTAGGAAGCCAGGAAACCAGGAGATAGGAGTTAACCTGTGAAGGTCAGGTCTCATTTTCACATTTTAGAGATTTTGAGATTAGTGGTAGGCGATAAGGATGATAAACCTTGATAAACCGACTAACCGACCTAAACCGACTAAACGGACATAACGGACACAACTTTTTGATTTTTAGAATTCCTTAGCAGGGGTCTGTGGCAGAGCCGGAGGGGTATGGCAAAGAACACTACGGCATTGCCAAATAATCGTTTTATAGTTTTATGCACAGATTCTATCTTTGCAACGGAGCTACTTTAATGCGTTAATCAGAAGTGGATAGTCTTACGTGCACTATGTGTTTTTTCCCATCCTTGAATACTGGCAGGATGTTTGACTTGTAATCTTTCCCATCAACAGAGATGCTAAGTTTTCCCTTAGAGACCCCATCAGGGTTTTCCACCGAGATTTCATACTCAGCATCCCGAAACCGCCTTCTTACCACATAATGCCGGAACTCAGATGGCAGACACGGGTCAATTACCAGCCCATCAAACTCTGCTCTAACGCCAAGTAAATAACCAACAAACCCGTGCAACATCCACACCGCAGACCCGGTAAGCCAGCTATGGCTTGCCTGTCCATAAGTCGGGTGGTCTGGACTGGTCACATATTCCGCATACACATACGGCTCCACCTCATAGCGGTCAATCTCAATCACAGGGTTCATTGGAAGCGATTGTTGATAATACCTCCAGGCTTGTTCTCCACGACCAAGAATCAACTCCGCTATGATTGCCCAGGCGACTGGATGATTAAACACTGCACCATTTTCTTTCTTGCCCGGCACACATCGTGTTATCAGCCCTATATTGGGGTCTGGCTTGGTATATGCAGGATGCAGGATTTTCGGTCCTTTAGGAGTGGAGAGCATTTTTGCTACCGAGTCCATTGCTTTTATAGCCCGCTCTTTTGGGGCAACACCGCTAATGACCGACCAGCTCTGCGGATTGAGGAATATTTTACCCTCCTCGGATTGATGTGAACCGATGAGCTCACCGAGGTCGTTCGTGCCACGAATATACCACTCTCCATCCCAGGCATAAGTATTTATTGCACCTGCAATTTCATCATACCACTTTGCGTAGTATTCTACGTCAGTTTGTTTACCGATGTGCCGGAATAAATGGGCGAATTCGCGCAGAATAAATGCTAAAAACATAGACATCCAGACGCTCTCACCACGTCCCTTTCTACCGCAAAAATCTAAGGTATCGTTCCAATCCCCGCCTTTAAATAACGCCAGTTTACGCGGACTTAAATTGTTCAGCACAAACTCTATTGAACGGCGCAAATGCTCTACCAGTGTGGCTTTCCCGCCATCAACGAACTCGCATTCAGATTCTAAGACCGAAAAATCAGCTGTCTCCTTAAGATAAGAAACAGCCATAAAAGGAAGCCATAAAGGGTTATCTAAATGTTCAGTGCGTTCACCACCGCCGGTTATTGGATAATATAAATGATACGTGCTTCCGTCCTGAAATTGCATCTTTGCCATCTCAATGAGTCGTGCTCTGACCCAATCCTGTTTGGTCATCAAAGGTCCGAGCGAGTCCTGAGCAGAGTCCCTGAATCCCCTTCCAAAAAGCAGTCCCCCATGATATAATGAAGCGTCACGGGAAAACTGGAAGGTCGTTTTTGCCTGATATTGATTCCAGAAATTAATCATCATCTCGGCTACCGGATGCGGCAATTTTGTCTGTAGACTCTTTAAGTAGTCCTCCCGGTTCTCTTTCAACACATCAAACTGCTCTTTGACCTTATTGATGTCTCGATAGGTACCCACAATTTCTGCTATGCGCTCGGCAGAGGCATCGTTCGGAACAATCCCTATAATAACAGGAAACTCCGTCTCGCCACCACCCGGGGCTAATTCACATTCATACCGCAGTGCAAAGACCGCATCGCCAGAGGTTATTTCAGTATTGAACGATTTGCCGAGTTCCACTGCTTCAGGGTTTTCCTCAGACCGCCACCTGCCGATAAAAGTATCTTTTGACCCATCAAAGCCAGCCACACTCAGCGAGGAACCCATAAACACCCTGTATGCCCACGCCTGATTTCCCTGCTTCACAGTTGCACGGGAAAAATTTGTCCAGTAGCGTTTTGTCGCCACCAGGAGTTGATTTGGTTCATCAAAATAGACTTCATTAAAATGCTGGTCGTTGGGCTGATTTATCAGGTCTACCAGAGCGTGTCCCAGACAAAGCTCTATATAAGAGTAGACGTCAAGCCTGCGTGGGGTGTTGCCAGTATTCTTCAGCCGAACCCACCAGAGCTCCACGTCATCTCCAGGCGCAACGAAATAGGTAATCCTGCTCATAATCTCATTGTATTCAGATTCTATGATTGTGTAATTAAACCCGTGACGGCAGGTATAACGACTCAGATTGCTAAAGCAGGGTTGCCAGCTCGGAGACCAGTACTCGCCGCTCTCTTTGTCCCGAAGATAGATATATCTACCCGGTCTATTAGGTGGCAAAGCGTTGTAACGCCACCGAGTAATTCGGTTATGTCGCGGCGTAAGATAAAAGGAGTACCCCTCGCCAGTATTGGTTATAATGCCCGAGAGTCTTCCATTGGTAATATAATTTGCCCAGGCTCGTGGCGTATCATAACGAGTGATGACGAATTCTCTCGCATCCCTGTCAAAATAACCATATTTATTCCGCAAGAAACTCTCTACATTTTCACTCAAGGATACACCTGTTATTTTTTTGTCCATCTTTTCCCCAGCTGAATAAAAATTTACTCCACTTTATCTGCATAAGGAGAAACAGATATTTTTAAAGAAGCGACTTATTTTTCCCGTGCCATTTTTACCGAATAGCCAGTGCGATACTGAGTGATACATATTCAGATGTAAAAACTGAGCTGAATCGTTTCAAATTTTACATCTTTTTGTCAACTCTATTCTGTAATCTTCGGAGGAGGAAGATTTTCCGTCTGCTATTGCGTGGAACAACTACTGATTAAGGAGCTGAACCCTACATCAAATCTAATGGGTCAATTTCAACCGTAAGGTCGACCTTGCGACGGGGACGGAGCTGGCGATACTCTTTCAGTGCTTTACGCAACAAGGCAAGCAACTCTTCAGGGGAGTTGCCTCGCAACAACACGCGCCACCTGTACTTTCCTCGCAACCGACTGATAACTGCTGGTGCTGGTCCGATGACGTCTATCTCACGAAACGCTGGCTGATAGGTTGAGGATTTGAAAATGTTACCCAATTTTTCTATCTCCTGGCGTACGTATTCCTGGTTTTTTGCTGAAACTAAAACTGATGCCAGGTGATAAAATGGAGGAAACCGCATTGCTTTGCGGATTGCCAGCTCTTTCTCGGCAAAGGCGTCGTAGTCCTGGCGAGTGGCTAATTTTATAGCATAGTATTCAGGCATAAACGTCTGGATAATCACCTTGCCGCCGAGCGTGCTACGCCCGGCTCTGCCTGCTGCCTGCGTCAGCAGTGAGAATGTCCGCTCTCCTGAACGAAAATCCGGTAGAAATAAACTCATATCTGCACTAATCACGCCTACCAGTGTGACCCGTGCCAGGTCAAATCCCTTTGCTACCATTTGTGTACCCAGGATAATCTCAGCTTTACCACTCACAATCTCCTGCCATTTTTTAAGCAGTTCAAATCGACTGCTGGTAGTGTCAAGGTCAAGACGCAGAATCCTGTGTCCCGCAAATATACGCTCCAATTCCTCTTCAATGCGTTGAGTGCCCATACCCATCAGACCAATATGTTTGCTACCACAGTTTGGGCAGACCTCTGGTAGATTCTCTTTTGCACCACAATAGTGGCAGATGAGTTTGTTCTCTGTTTTATGGTAGGTGAGTGTGACGTCGCATTTTTTACATCTCACTGGTTCACGGCAGGAATGACACATCTCAAAGTTTGCATAACCACGCCGATTGAGTAACAGGATAATCTGCTCCCTGCGTTGCAGTGCCTCACGAATCTCCTGGCTCAGTCGCTCTGAGATAAGTATATGACGGCGTTTGCTACGAATCTCTTTACCTAAATCAAGTAGTTCTATTTTGGGGAGCGGTAATTTTTGCACTCGTTCAGGAAGTCTCAGCAGGGTATACTCGCCCTGTTGTGCACGATAGTAGCTTTCAATGCTTGGTGTCGCACTGCCAAGAACCAGCACCGCCTGCTCCAATCTTGCGCGATGCACTGCTACTTCCCGGGTATGGTATCGCGGCGAGGTATCCTGTTTATATGTGGATTCCTGTTCCTCGTCTATGACTATTACACCCAGCGGCGAGATAGGAGAGAATATCGCTGAGCGAGCACCTACAAGGATTTTTATCTGTTTATTCTTTATTTTTTGCCACAGGTCGTATTTCTGTCCGATAGACATTCGGCTATGATATACACCTACGATTGAGCCGAATCGACTCCGAAATCGTTCTACGGTCTGTGGGGTCAATGAAATCTCAGGTACCAGCACAATTGCTCCCCTGCCTTCCTTCAGCGACTCAGCGATTACCTGCAGATACACCTCGGTCTTGCCACTCCCGGTAACGCCGAATAGCAGAAACACTCTGGGTTTGCCTTCTTTCAAGGACGCAAGGATAGTGTCATAAGCTCGTTGTTGTGCAGGAGTGAGTGGCAATGGAGTGTCACGTGTCAGATACGTTTTATATTCGTCTTTACGCTCAACCGGACGGGTAACCTCTTTCAGGACATTTTTCCTAACCAGTGCTTTTATCACTGCACGGGTGATGTTCAAATCATTCTCAATAATTAATGGCGGGGTTGGCTCGTTGTTTTTATCGCGAAGATAATCCACTACTTTTTGTTGTTTAGGCGTCAACTTCACCTGCTCCGGCTCCGCCCCTGAACTGCTCAATTGAATATGTTTTTCCTCTCTTGCTGAGACGTCGTTGAACCCAATAAATGAGATGCAATGCAGTGCTTCACCAATGGGACAGAAATAATAATGGGCAAGCCATCGGGCAAGCTCAATCATCGCAGGGTCAATGCAGTACTCAGGCGAAATAACCGCCTCTACTGGTTTGACCTGATGGGGGAACACCTTTCTTTTTTTAAGCTCAAGCACGCAACCATTTACCATTCGGCTTCCCAGGGGTACACGTACAAGTTTTCCCACCGCAATCTTATCACGCAACTGCGGTGGCACCTCGTATTCAAAAGTTTTCTCCAGCGGGATATTTAACGCCACTGTCGCATACATTATACCATTATTGTCTGAGCCTGTGCCCATTACAGAATATCCGTTCCCCAAAAAAGATTACATAATTGAATTTGACATATTTCTGGACAAATTTCACAATAATTTTTTAAGGTGAGTTGAAAATGCCGCCATTAAAAGTACTCATAGATGCACGCTATTGTCGTGAACAACGTACAGGTATCGGCACATATTCCCGCAACCTCCTGCAGGCGCTTGATGAGACCTTAGCGGGTCACCAGAACGCCATACAGCTCTACGCCATTTTGCTGGAGAATAAAAAGAACCCTGCCCCCGGATTTAATTTCAGAAATATTGAAACTATCACAACTCACGTGGATTACCGGTCTCATCCTCAGAACGAGGTCTGGCTTAATTTTACTTTACCCGGACTGATAACTCAAACGCAGGCTGACATTTACCATAACCTTGCTTATTCCCTGCCCTGGCGAAAAAAAATCCCCTGTAAAAAACTGGTTAGCATCCATGACCTGATTATGTATGAAATGCACGGCAATTATCCTAAGTTGTTTGAAACCTATCTCAAATGGATGATTCGCTGCTCCATAAAGAGGGCGGATAAGATAATCGTGTTCAGTGAATATGTTCGCCAGGCGTTGCTCAAGAGGTTTAATCTTCAGCCATATTGCATTGAGAAAATCCCGCACGGTGTCTCGCCACTTTTTACTCCGCTTCAGGAGGAGCGCAAAGACGAAATACGAAAACAACTGAACCTCCCGGAGACGTACATCTTCAGCGTGGGCTCCACAGAACCACGAAAAAATCTTGCCACGCTCTTTAAGGCGTTTCGGCAATTGAAGAAAGAACACTCACTCCCTCATACCCTGATAATTGCCTTATCTGATAAACTCACACGGCGCTCACCACTTCAACAATTGGTAGAATCACTCGGACTCAAAGATGAGGTCAATTTTGTCAATGTTCAATCCACAGAGATGATGCGTGATTACTATAATTGTGCTGAACTCTTCGTATTTCCTTCGCGCAACGAGGGGTTTGGATTACCTGTGCTTGAGGCAATGGCTTCTGGTGTACCTGTGCTTTGTTCCAATATTGCGCCGCTCACTGAGATTGTCGGCGATTGTGCTGAAAGATTTGAGTATGACGATTATATCACCCTCGCCAAGAAAATGTATAATCTAATTATTGATGAAAGCAAACGCCGGGAACTTGCCCGGTGCGGACTCGAGCGAGCACAACACTTTAACTGGCATCAATCAGCTCAACTCTACCTGAACCTCTACCGCTCCCTTGCATAACCCAGAACCCTTTAACTCCTTTGTGGTTGTTTTTTTTTCAGTCAACCTATATATCCTTCGCATCATTTAATCCTCTGCTAACCCACTTTCTGTAACACCGCCAGACCCTTCCCACATACCCCTATAGCTCGCAATTATACGATATTATGAAATTTCAGTGCGAGACATCCCGGATATCGTTTACGTGCCTTTATCTCCTGGATTCCTGGTTTCTTTATGGATAAAAAATATGAGGAAGACAGGAGAGCAGGAAAGTTAAGATTATTCGTGGCATTTCTTTTGCGGAATAGGTTTAAAAGAACAGAAAAATTGGTAGGCGAGATACAGGTGTTGGGGAGGGTGTGGGTGTTGGTGATGGAGATGGCGTGGGTGTAGGCGTGGGTGTAGGTGTCGGGGTAGGTGTAATGGCTGTGGTGCCCCAGATTTCCAGCTCCGGGAGGATGATTTCATTTCCGGATACATAATTAGCCTCCGGAAAGCGAAACCGCAAATACCGAATAGACTCTGGTGGCTCATAAGTAAAAATATTAATTGGTTCTTTTGCACTATTAGTAACCGAGAACTGCACAGTCCAGGGCCCCGACCCACTCGCACCTTTTTCAATGATAAGTGATTTAACGTTTCTATCCGCTGATAACCCAGCCAGACCTGCATACTTAAGCACAATGCTGGTAATAGAATACTCCTGACCAAGGTCAATGGTCACAAAATGCTCATGCGAGGTGCTATGTCTCCAGTATGTAAAAGGCGAATGGTCGCATATCTTATCCACAGCAAACTCATCAGCGTCCTGCCCACAACTGGCGAGTATTGACGCTGGAGTAATCAGGTTACTGCTGAGATAGAGGTTATCGTTCTTATGGGTCAATGATTTATATCTGTAATACGATGGTTTTTTGCTCACGCCATCAAGCCGAATTAAGCCAAAGAATTCCTCCTGACCGGGGATGACAAAATCGCTATAGCAAAAATAAAATACGCGCTCAACATAAGGACCCATCTCAGGGTATTTAAAATCCACAAGCCCATAACAAATATCATATAGATTCTCCAGGTACTGAGCCTGTATTTCTTCGTTATTATCGTTATCGCCGAGCCCATTAGGAGCGGTACGTGATGTATTCCAGCCAATCTCGGTCAGCCAGATGCGTTTATGGGCATCGTTGTGCGCACTTAGCACACTCCGAATATTGGTCTGGAGGTTGTAATAGAGGTAATCGTAAGGATTACCAGTCCAGTGATATGGATGTACAGCCAGCACGTCAAAGGGATACCGCTGATGAGTGGAGAAATAATTGGTAAACGCGGTGGAGGAATATACGCTATTAACATAATCTCCACTCTGAGTCCAGGTGCTTGCCAGACCACCAAAAATCACCAGCGCATCAGGCGAAATCGCCTTTATGGTATCGTAGCAATCCGCAAGCATCTGACCATAAGCAGAAGGGGTCACGTAGTAAGGGATGTCTTCCTCGTTCCAGATTTCCCACGCCTTTATGCTATCCTTATATCGGTTCACAATCTCGCTTACACGATTGACAAAGCTCGCCCGATACTCAGGAGTTGACCACTCAGAGGAATCTGACCACGGATAGGTCTGATAATCTACCAGACCCAGCAGTCTAATATTATGAGCCAGCGCACGGTTAACGATTTCATCGTATTTGGTATAGTCAATCGTGCCACCAGTGTTGATAAATTCCAGTCGTTCCCACTGCGCACCGAGGTCATTGTAATTATCCGCAACCGTCTCAGTAAAGAGCACTGTCCCGTTGTAGAACGCACCCTGGTCAAGGGCGTAAAAATCATCCTCCTTTGCTTCGGGTAACGGCGTCAGACTGATGAATTCAAACTCAGTGGGTCCCGTCTGAAAATTAGAGAGTCGTATCCCGCCGGAGTGAAACGCACTGTCGGTGCACGACCAGCTCAGAATGAGCTGTGGCGTTGAGTCTGAAGAACGCTTTCGCCAGACCTGGATTCGGATAGATTCACCACGAGCAACAATCCGCACTGTATAGGTATCATTGATTGAAAAACTGTTTGCCTGATAGCACGAGCCAATTTGTTGCCAGTTATCCGAGCGACACAGACGAATATTAGGGGTTGGGTCGTTTATGGCAAAGGTGAGTGAATAACCTGTCCCGGAGGCTGAGCACCGAAACCTGATTTCTACATTTCGTTCGCCTGCCATAGTGCCAATCCCTATTAATTGCCACTCTGTCCAGAGAACAAAATCTGAGTAGGTCTTATCGTCTGTTATTATAGCGGATTCCCAGGGACTATGGGTCGGTAGTGGAAGATGTAGTCTGCCAGACTGTTCCGTGATGTTCTCGCTTATAATGTCCCATTTCTCCAGCCCTACCACACCATCTTCAAACCCATCAGAGAAAAATGTAGTAGGAAATGCCCCCTGAGTTATTGCATAAATTAATAGAAGAGATAACAAAAGAACTTTTACTCTCATTTTTAACACCGTTTCTAAGATTACGAGCCCCATTGTATAATCTTGCCCTTTTATCACTCAATCAAAATGAAGCCCTGTAGTATTCACTCATTAGATTTATCCGGGCGGGCAATACGCAAAATAATAGCGAATCCAGAACCCACCTGATGATTAGGAAAGGAATAAAAGATTAAAATTAGAATTAAGAGTCCCTTCAATAAAAAATGAAACATAAGACCCTCCTCTTATCTGTAGAGGTCTTTCTCAAACGAGCTTGACCCCAATACCGGGTTAAGATAAGTTAACTTTAGCCTCAATGTTTACTACGTTATGAACTTGAGATTCTATATAAGCTCCCCATTGTTCTTCAGGGAACTACATCCTGCGAAAAAGGAAAAGTTCAGGCAGCCCCAACCTCTATTGAGGAGATATTGTAAATGGATAGTGGCTCAGAGACAGGACATCGTAGGAGATGATGATGGTAGAATCGGACACTTCTTAAACTATGCGACAATGTTGCCTTCACCATTAGAAATAAAAACGTCGGAGCAATATTGTTGTCCTTTATGTCCTTCGTCAGATAGTAGTGAAGACAGTATCAGGGACAGGATTCAAAATCGACGGGGAGCACTACTTGGCTGGTATTTGTG
>JAGHBZ010000120.1 GCA_021160705.1 Candidatus Sumerlaeota bacterium | reverse complement strand
GAGTTGCTTCAGAAAGGCTTAACAGAAACCATTAAACAAAAATGGGTGACCTATGACCTGGCGCGGCAGATGGAAGGTGCGACCAAGGTAAAGACCTCGGAGTTTGCCACGCGTATAATTGAGAATATGCAGAAAATCGCTGGATAAACATAATCCTGATTTTGCATAAGCGAGTAAAGTAAATCTTATCGCATACTTTCCCGAAAGGAGGACGGAATGCATGAAGTAAAGTTATTTCTTGAGAACTGGCGAGGTCCTGGAAGTACAGACTGGATTATTATCGCCATTTATATCATTTTCTCTATTTCGGTAGGTATTTATTTTACAAAACGAGCCCGTAAGTCTACCCGCGACTATTTCATCTCCGGTGGTGGCATACCCTGGTGGATTCTTGGTACCTCTATGGTTGCTACTACTTTTGCAGCTGATACGCCACTGGCACTCTCTGGTTGGGTGGTGACCCAGGGTATCTCAAAGAATTGGTTCTGGTGGTGTCAGGTACCTATAACAATGGCGGGTGTGTTCTTTTTTGCACGGCTATGGCGTCGGACAAATATCATCACCGATATGGAATTCGTCTATGTGCGTTACTCCGGAGGTTCTGCGAACGTATTGCGAGGGTTTAAAGCTTTCTGGCTGGCGCTTCCGTATGGGTGTCTGGTAATGGGCTGGGTCAATAAGGCGATGAGTAAAATCATCGCACTTACTTTTCCCAAACTCCCTGCTATTCCAATTGTGGACGATATTCTTAAATGGATATATATCAAAACCCCTGTCTCATCTGGTTTGCCGGAGAAAGTGCGCGAGCTTGTTCTTGCGGGTAAATTAAATCCTTTTGAAATCTATGAGAAATTAGACCTGGTCGGAAAGACTCGTTTTCTGAGCGAGGCACTAAAACAGGGGCTTGACCCTCAAAAGGTCTTTTCGTATGTGGGGATTAGCGATAAAGTGGATATGGTTCAACAACAGTTCACTGGCACCGACCCATTCACTGTTATTGCGGGTTCTGCTCAGTATGTTTCTGGTATAAACGAGCTCAAAATTCTATTTTTTCTATTTGCGGTCACTATTCTGTATACAACGATTTCAGGGCTGTGGGGAGTGTTGATTACCGACTTTTTTCAGTTCTTCATAGCGATGGCAGGTTGTATATATCTGGCATATTTAGGTGTACATCATCTTGGTGGAATGGAGACACTACTCCACAAGATGAGCGAGTATTATTCAGACCAAAAAGCCCTGGCTATGATAAATATTACGCCAATAAAAGAATCAGGTGGTTTAGGATTAATGCCGTTTAGACATCTTATTATATATTTGCTGGTTGCCTGGTGGGCGGTCGGATTTACAGATGGAGGGAGTTATTTTGCCCAACGAATGCTCTCAGCGAAGAACGAACGTCACGCCGCACTCGGCTATCTGTGGTATGGTGTGGCTCACTATACATTGCGGATGTGGCCCTGGCTTGTCGTGGGGATTGTGGCTGCAGTGATGTTTCCTCATCTTCCCGACAAAGTGACCGGGTTTGTGCCTAATGCAGAATGGGCTGAAGACGGGTACATAAAAGTTATGATTAAACTCCTGAGTCCCGGACTGCTTGGATTATTGCTTGTCTCGTTCTTTGCGGCATATATGTCTACCATATCCACGCAGGTGAATCTTGGTGCTTCTTATCTGGTAAACGACCTGTATCGTCCATTCATAGCAAAGAATCGTTCAGAGAAACATTATGTACGTGTCTCTATGCTTGCAACATTGCTAATTGCACTGGTGGGAATCACCGTGAGTCTTTATATCAGTTCCATAGCCTCAGCCTGGTTATTTCTTGCAGCGCTGAACAGTGGTATAGGGATTATTTATCTCCTGCGGTGGTATTGGTGGCGTATTAATGCCTGGTCTGAAATTACGTGTATTTCTGCTTTAATATATTTTGTATTTCTTGTTCAATATTTTGGTCCAAAAATTGGACTCGAACTTCCCTACCCGGAGAACCTGCTCCTTAGCATACCGTTTGCGGTGGGGCTGGCGTTGACTGTTACTGCTGTTACGCAACCTGTAGATAAGGAAAAACTGATAGAATTTTACCGAAGAGTACAACCCGGTGGTCCCGGGTGGAAGCCTATTGCTGAGCTCTGTCCTGACATTAAGGCACGTACGCCACTGACCTGGAGCAATCTGAAGGCATTTGTGCTTGCGGTTGCCACGATATATTGCTTTCTGTTCGGGTTTGGCAAAGCCATTCTTGGCAACGCACTCTATCCCACACCAGTAATCGGGAACACCACGTTTTCCATTATTTTCATCATTATCGCAGGTTATTTACTCTACCGGGGCATTAGGAACTTAAAGATTGCTGAGAACTCTGCTCGTGGTAGTATCCAGGTGATTGCGGCGCTTGTGCTCCTATTTGTTGCTCTTATGAAACTCATATATAAGGCAAACTTCATTGCTGACTTTTCTCTTTATAACCGCACATACGGTTTTATTCTGATTATTGTGGGTCTATTTCTGGGTTATCTGGTCGCATTGACCTTTTCAGAGAAAAAGTGGCAGGCGTAATCTTGTTATGGTGAGTGGTGGGTGGATGCCGGTGCGTTGAAGAGTGCGTTCGAGCGAAACGTAGTGCCGTTTTAGGGTTGACACCAGTAACCCAGGGACGTATTATTAAACCCATCAAGCCATTACCTCATCCCGTAGAGAGACACGTATGAAAAGGTCTATAAAAGCAATTACAGTGCAGGAGCTTACTGATGAACTCATTCGGGCAGGCTACAAACATTACTCCGCCCGACAGGTCTGTCATTGGCTCTATAAGAGCAGAACTCTTCGCTCGTTTGACGAAATGACCAACCTCCCGAAAGAGGCAAGATGGTATCTGGCAGAACATTACTTCATTGATTCACTCGCAGTAGAGAACGTGCAGGAGAGCATTGATGGCACAAAAAAGATACTCTACCGACTCAGAGATGGTGAGTTCATAGAGTCGGTGCTTATGCCAGACAACAAAAAACGAGATGTGTTTACGTTATGTGTGTCCACTCAGGTAGGCTGTCCGATGAAGTGTACATTTTGTCTCACCGCTCAGATGGGTTATATCCGAAATCTAACTCCACCGGAAATTATAGACCAGGTATTGATTAGTCGCCGTGAGTTTCTTACCGAGAATCAGTGTCTGCGAAACCTGGTTTTTATGGGAATGGGCGAACCGCTGCTGAACACTCAGGCAGTGGTGACTGCATTAAGATTTCTTACTTCACCTCAATATTGTGCGTTCTCTCCGCGACGCGTGACGGTTTCTACTGTGGGGATCCCGCCGGGTATAAAAAAATTGGGTGAATCAGGGGTTGGAGTAAATTTAGCACTCTCCCTTAACGCCACTACCAACGAACTTCGTTCGCAATTGATGCCGATTAATAAGAAATATCCTATTGAGTCATTGATTGATGCCTGTAGAGAGTTTCCTTTACCCCGGCGACGTCGTATAACGTTTGAATACGTTATGCTGAAAGACGTAAATGATACAGAGGAAGATGCTCGTCGCCTTGCCAGACTGCTTCGCCCAATACGTGCGAAGGTCAATCTCATTGTGTATAATCCTGTGCCTCATCTCCCTTATGAACCATCGCCACAGGAACATATTGAAAGATTTCGGCAAATTTTAGTCACCAAGAATTACACAGTAGCGGTTCGGTATTCTAAAGGGAAGGATATTAAGGCTGCCTGTGGGCAACTTGCGGGGAACTATCTCCTCGCACAATCGCATTAAGTAGTCGGGATATTTTATCCTGAGAAGACCCCAGATTAAAGAACAATAGTGTTTCTTTCCAATCTATCTCTCAATTAGTAGGGTAGGGGGGTAAATTGAGGAGATTACGTCCTGGGAGTAATAATGATTTTTTCCTCAATTTCCCGGGGCACACGCTCATAGTGAGAGAACTGCATAGTATATGTAGCACGACCCTGTGTGAGGGAGCGCAGGTCAGTGGCATAACCAAACATCTCAGCAAGGGGGACCATTGCGCGAATGATATGCAAATCCAGACGCGTGGAGATGTCCTCAATCTGCGCACGACGTTGCTGTAAGTTTCCGATTACATCGCCGAGATAGTTTGAAGGTGTAAGGATTTCGATATTCATAATAGGTTCCAGCAAATGAGGGTCGCACCGCCGTGCGCCCTCTTGAAATGCCATTGAAGCGGCAATCTTAAACGCAATCTCTGAAGAGTCAACAGGATGGAAAGAACCGTCAAATAACGTAACTTTTATGTCCACAATGGGATACCCAACGAGTACCCCGGACTGCATAGCTTCAATAATACCTTTTTCTATAGCAGGGATAAACTCTTTGGGAATAACTCCACCTTTAATTTCATTGACAAATTCAAACCCGAATCCTGGCTGCATTGGCTCAATTCGTAGCCATACATGACCATATTGACCTTTTCCACCGGACTGCTTGATAAATTTACCTTCAGCCTCTGCTGATTTAGTAAGCGTCTCACGGTAAGATACACGTGGTTTACCGACGTTGACGCCGACATTAAATTCTCTGCGCAATCGGTCGGTTAAAATCTCCAGATGAAGTTCGCCCATTCCGGAGATAATAGTTTGGTTAGTTTCTTCATCAAATTTAACGTGAAAAGTAGGGTCTTCTTCAGCAAGTTTGCTCATAGCAAGCCCGAGTTTTTCCTGGTCAGCGCGAGTCTTTGGCTCAATAGCAATGGAAATGACAGGTTCGGGGAATCGCATTGGCTCAAGCAAGATTGGATGTGTCGGGTCGGATAAAGTGTCGCCAGTAAATGTACGTTTAAGCCCCACAATAGCACCGATGTCACCAGTTCTAAGTTCACTGACTCGCTGACGTCGATTTGCGTGCATCAAGAGTATATCATTGACACGTTCATTGAGCTCACGAGTTGCATTGTAAACATAGGTTTTTGCAGTCAACACACCGGAATATACCCGGACATAAGTAATGCGTCCGACGTGTGGGTCTGTCTGAACCTTAAAGGCAAGCGCTGACAGGGGTTCAGAATCACTTGGATGCCGTTCCTGTGTCTCGCCGGTCTCAGGGTTGACCCCGGAAATAGGAGGCATATCCAGAGGTGATGGTAAATAATAAATGATGGCATCCAGTAGTGGCTGTATGCCCCTGTTCCGAAAAGCAGAACCACAAAGAACCGGGGTTAATTGACAGGAAAGGGTAGCCTGTCGGATGGCTTTTCTTATCCTGTCAATACCCGGGGAACGCTTCTCAAGGTAGTCTTCCATAATAGAGTCGTCAAATTCAGCCAGAGACTCCAGCATTTCGTCGTGCATTCTTTCCGCTTCATCTCTCAGTTCAGCGGGTATCTCAGTAGTAGAAAATATTGCACCTTTACTTTCTTCGCTTTCTTTAGTATTCCAGTAATAGGCTTTCATTTCGACCAGGTCAATGATACCGACAAAATTTTCCTCCTTCCCGATAGGAATCTGCACGGGAAGCGGATGAGTGTGTAATCGGTCGACCATCATTTTAATTGTACCGAAGAAATCAGCTCCGATTCGGTCCATCTTGTTAATGAATGCAATCCGTGGCACTTTATAGCGGTCAGCCTGTCGCCAGACGGTCTCAGACTGGGGTTCAACGCCACCCACCGCACAGAACAAAGCAATTGCCCCATCTAACACTCTAATTGACCGCTCTACCTCCACTGTAAAATCTACGTGTCCAGGTGTGTCAATGATATTAATATAGTATTCCTTCCAGACACATTGTGTAGCTGCGGAGGTGATAGTAATACCTCGCTCTTTTTCCTGCTCCATCCAGTCCATTTCAGCGGTGCCCTGGTCAACTTCGCCTATTTTATACGTGCGACCAGTATAATAGAGAATCCGCTCGGTAGTAGTGGTCTTACCTGCGTCAATATGTGCCATAATGCCGATGTTACGTACTTTTTGAAGACTATATTTTCGTTTTTCCATTTTTCCTTCTTAGCGGGAATCTACCGCTCCGAATATGTAAATTTAACACTTAGTTTCGCAATAGGCAACGATGAGTTTTGTTCATATTTGCTCATAAAAAAACTGGTGACTTTATTCAAGGTTTTAACAAAGCCACCAGTTATTAATAAAGATTACCAGCGATAATGAGCAAAAGCGCGGTTGGCTTCAGCCATACGATGTGTATCCTCGCGTTTCTTGATTGCCAGACCGGTTTTATTGTACGCATCCACAATTTCATTTGCCAGACGTTCTACCATAGTTCGCTCAGGACGTGAACGAGCAGCCTGAACTAACCATCTAATAGCAAGTGATAGACGGCGCTCTGGTCGAACCTCTATAGGTATCTGATAGTTTGCGCCACCCACACGGCGTGAACGAATCTCTAATACTGGTTTAACATTTTCAACTGCCTGATGAAATACTTCAATGGGTTCTTTATCCGATATCTTTTCCTTAATTTTCTCAAGTGCCCGGTAAAATATTTTCTGAGATAATGTCTTTTTCCCATCCCACATCATACAGTTAATAAATTTTCCTGCAACCACCGAACCGTATTTATAGTCCGGGGCTATTTCTCTTTTAAGTGATTTTCTTTTGCGTCGTGGCATAGGTGATTTCTCCACTCCTTATTTATATGTTGTATATGTAAAGGATGTTATTATTTTGGTTTTTTCGTGCCATAGCGAGAGCGAGATTTTTTGCGATTTGCCACACCCTGACAATCCAGTACACCACGAATTACTTTATACCGAATTCCGGGTAGGTCTTTCACACGACCACCTCGGACCAGTACGATAGAATGCTCCTGCAGGTTGTGTCCTTCGCCAGGAATATATGCAGTGACCTCCTGACCGCTTGTTAACCTGACTCGTGCAACTTTTCGCAATGCTGAATTTGGCTTCTTTGGTGTTACTGTATATACTCGTGTACACACACCCCGTTTTTGGGGACAGCCCTTTAATGCAGGCGTCTTTGTCTTTTTCTTGAACTGTTCTCTACCTTTTCTCACGAGTTGATTTATCGTCGGCATTAAATCCTCCTCATACTAAAAAAATATCGGATGCCCTAAAAAGCCCAGACTTTCTCTCATAATGCCATATACTAAATTATAATCTTACTAAACTACATACACCATTGTCAAGTCAGATAATAGATTTTGCTTGTTCTTTCTTCGGGTCTGCGTATCCAGAACACTTATAGATATGAAGGGCAAAAGAGTTATTGTTTTCTGGTGCCAAAAATTATTTTTTTCTGAGTTTGTGTTGAGGTCGGCGTTGGGGTAGTTACTTTTTTCTTGTAAATGGTTATTCCTTTTCCTTGCCGTGGTGTTGGTCTCCCTATGGTACCTGGACTGGTGGTTTGACCCGGTACAGGTGTGGGCGGAGTAAGGATTGGCTCCAGTTTTTCACCGCGTTTTAGAATAACAAAACGCCCTGAGGTGCCAAAATAATAGCGATTGTTGTAATCAACGATTTTGATACGACAATTAGGAGAACTATAAAAATGTTTTGGTATTTTCCAACGATATTTTCTTTTGCTGGCTCTAACTTTGAGGTCAATTCTGCTGTAGGTTTTTCCATCGTCAAACGAGACAAAAAGATTAACATACTTTACCTCGCGTGGAGCTATCCAGCGAATATAATAGTTCCGCTCTTTATACCATTTCTCTCCGCTTCTGGGGGAGATGACTTTTATAACTTCGCGTTCAGGTGGTTGCCAGGTGGGTATTGGACCCGGCGTGGACCCTTTCTCAATAGTAAACGTAGAATCACTTACATCATACAGAGACGGGGTGGAGGGATGGTAAATCTTTATTTTATATCCGGGTGCTGGATACACATAAGACGGCACTTGCCATAAGTATCCTCCGGTGTTGGGTGTAGTGGTGACAACGGTATAGAGCAAATTGTACTGGGTATTAACAAGTCGTATACCAACTGTTTTGAGTGTAGCGGAGGCGTTCCAGGTTATTCTATATGTTGACCCAATTTTCAGTACTTCACCACCATTTGGATAAAGCAGACGGATATAGTTAGTTCTGATTATGGGCTGTTGTCCTGTGGGTTGTTGAGCAACTGCCAGGGCTGAAATCAGCAGTATTATTAGAAGTAAAGGTATTGCTGTTTTTTGTTCCATTAATTTCATTATTGTTTCCCCCTTTGTTTATCTTTTAAGTGTTCATAATAAGGATATGAAACTCCTGATGTTATGTCAACCTGTTTAAACCATTGAGGTAAATTAAAATTGAAGGTTTTAACCTCTCCTTGTTTTTTGCCTTTTAGTCTGAGGACACAGGTGGTATGGTAAATTTGATTTTTTATGCACGACGCCTGAAACGTGCTTTAATATTTTGTATCTAAAAATATTTGATGGAAAAAGATGTTTGAGCCGGGATTGATAGATACACATACGCATCTGGGAGATAAGAAATTTCGTTTAGACCTCACGGAGGTTATAAATCGTGCGAAAATCGCCAATGTGGAGCATATAGTTAACGTTTATGACCCACTTGACCCCACGCTCGAGCTCACTGATGCACTGGAAAAGAACAGTGCCATCTCCCACAGCTTTGGCGTGCATCCACATCTGGCAAGCCACTTTGATGAGACCGCAAAAGAGAAACTACTGGAGCTTATCAAAACTAAAAAGCCAGTCGCAATAGGGGAGATAGGACTTGACCTGTTCAAAGGAGGAAGAAGCCCTATTCAGGCACAGAGGCAGGCATTAATTACTCAGTTGCAGATGGCTGTTGAGTTTGGGCTACCTGTAGTGATTCATTGTCGGGAAGCATATTCACAACTGATTGATATTTTGCAAAATCAAACGTTCAGCTCATTGCGTGGGGTTATCCATTTTTTCTCAGATTCTCTGGAGACGGCAGAGCATTTTATTAACACAGGATATTTTATCGGAATCGGGGGTCCAATAACGTATCCAAACGCAGAGAGGCTTCAGGCGGTGGTTCGGCACCTACCCATTGAGCGACTGGTGGTTGAGACCGACTGTCCGTATGTAGCGCCACAACAATATAGAGGAAAGAGAAATGAGCCTGCCTATGTCCGTTTCGTCGTAGAGAAAATCGCTGAACTTAAGGGTCTAACAGGTAAAGACGTGACCCGCGTGACACGGTATAATGCGATACGGCTATTTTCGCTTCCGCTTACCACTCCACCTGAATTAGTCTATGAACTTCGGGATAATCTATACCTCAACATAACCAACCAGTGTCCTAACTCCTGCTGGTTCTGTCAGCGTCAGCATAATTGGGTGGTAAAAGGACATTATTTGAAACTCGACAAAGAACCTGCTTTTTCAGAAATAGTGAGGGAATTACCTGCCGACCTTTCTGGATATAAAGAAGTAGTATTCTGCGGGCTTGGTGAACCAACTATGCGTCTGGATATGATTAAACGACTCGTGCCGGTACTTCGGAAGCGCAGGGCAAACTATATACGACTTGACACAAATGGCACAGGTAATCTTATCAATGGTCGGAGTATTGTGGGTGAGCTGGCGGAGTTGTTTGATGGGATTTCTATCAGCATAAATGCAGTGTCCAGAGAAGACTATAACCGACTCTGCAAACCTGCTATCTCAGACAGGACGTTTGAGTCTGTGATTGAGTTTACTCAGCAGGCGGTCAAAAATTTTAAATCGGTCACTGTGACTGCTGTGGATGTTCCCGGACTTGATAAGCAGAAGCTCAAGGAGTTTGTTAGAGCGACTCTACACGTTCCACTGCGTCTTCGTTCATTCATCCCACCGACTCTCTAAGAGATACATAAAAGATTTATGTTCGTCGGTCTTGCTTTCGGGATACCAATGAAGGGAGGGGAAATGAAAGTGCATTACTCAAATTCCTTGAGGTACTCAGCTGGGTCAACAAGAATCTCACGAGACTTGCTTCCCCTTGCTGGACCGACAATTCCAGCAGATTCCATCAGGTCCATCAGTCGTCCGGCTCGGACATACCCAATCTTTAGCCGACGCTGTAAATAAGAAGTAGAAGCCTTTCCTGTAGTGAGGATGATTTTGACTGCTTCACGATACAGCTCGTCATCAATAACATCTTCAGCCTCTTCAGAGAGTTCATCCACTTCGGTATCAAAGTCATCCTCAGCTCTGGTATGGTCTTTTGCATTCTCCGGGGAATATTCAACGTCTTTGCGCACAGAGATGCCTTCGTGTTTTTTCTTTTCCGACTCAAATTTCTCTATGAGATACGTTGGACGTTCCTGTGCCTTTATAAAGGAGACCAGGCGTTCAACCTCACCATCAGAGACAAAAGTGCCCTGGACCCGGATAGGTTTATGTCCACCGCCGGGTAGAAACAACATATCACCTCTACCAATCAATATCTCTGCCCCGTTCATATCCAGTATAGTTCGGGAATCTACTTTACTGGAGACCTGAAATGCTATTCTGCAGGGGAAGTTTGCTTTAATAATGCCAGTGATAACATTCACCGAAGGACGCTGAGTGGCGATGACCAGATGAATCCCTACTGCCCGTGCCAGCTGAGAAAGCCGAATAATATTTTCCTCCACTGCCTGCCGTGCAATGACCATCATATCAGCGAGTTCGTCTATCACCACCACAATAGGGGGCATATATTCAATGGACTTTCCCGGGATGCGAGGATGTGGTTTGCCCTGTAATACTAATTTATTATAAGAGTTGATGTTACGGACTCCGACATCTACCAGTTGTTTATAACGTTCTTCCATCACCGTGACCAGCCAGCTCAATGCGGAGGCAGCTTCACGGGCTTCACAGATAACAGGAGCAATTAGATGAGGAATCTCTTCATAAACGGAAAGCTCAACGCGTTTGGGGTCAATGAGCATAAACTTTACCCGATTAGGTGGTACTCGAAAAAGAATCCCACTGATTATTGAGTTTATACAGACGCTTTTACCCGAGCCAGTGGCACCTGCGATAAGAAGATGTGGCATAACGCCCAGGTCGCATAAGTAAGGTTCACCAGATATGGTCTGACCGAGCACAAACGCAAGCGGTGAACGATGGTCACGTAATTTAGGATACTGGAGCATCTCTTTTAAATATACAATTGAAACTTTTGGATTAGGAATCTCAATCCCAATAGCTGATTTGCCGGGTATGGGTGCTTGTATTCGGACACTGCTCGCCCGAAGAACCATAGATAATTCCTTTTCAAGTGTCAGGATTTTGTTAATTTTTACACCTGGGGCTGGGTGCAGCTCAAACCGGGTAACCACCGGACCCTGTGTAACGGCACCCACCTGAGCAACTATTCCATAGTCCTTGAGAGTTTGTTCTATAATATCCGAGAGTCGTTCCAATTCTTCGTCGCTCATACTTACTGAGTGGTCTTTTGGAGGTTCGTCAAGTAAACTTAAGGGGGGTAGCTTATATGTAGTGAACAAGTCGGGCTGTTCAAGTGCTACTGGTTTGTGTGCTCTTTCTTCAACTGTGGCTGGAGATGTTTCAGGGGTAGTATGTCTCAGTACCACTGGTCGTTTCGGTTCTTTCTTTTTCGTTTTTCGGTATTGAAGTGCGGGTGTCCCTGAAGTCTTTGTTTTTGCCTTATTCTTAAGAAGAGTGCGTATGGGCAGGCTCATCGTAGAGAAGGCGACCACTGCCAGCTGTTTTCCCTGTCCAGCCACGACTTTAAGACTAATATCAAAGGTCAAGAGCACTGAAATCATAAGTAAACATATCCCGAGCAAAATAGTCCCAAGATAGCCGAGATAGTACGGGAGTCGCAATCCCTGGTGCTGGACGAAAAAATTACCAATAATACCGCCTGCGTAAAAAATCTTTTCTCTTGTTGCTGAAACAAAGCTACCTGGGAGTAATGCCAGAAGCATACATAATGAGACCAGAGCCATTATGACGCCAAGTATGCGTATCCACACGCTGCCGACAACATAATTCTGGATTAAATAAATGGCAATGAGAATAAGCACTGCAGGAATAAAAAATGAGACATATCTACCAAATAATAGAATAAGAAAGTCTGAGACGATGTTGCCGGAAGTGCCAAGGAGATTTAAGTGAAAGGGTGATTGTAAAAGGGATATAGCTATAAAGACCCCGAGAAATATAAGAACCAGACCACAAATTTCCCTTACACGTTCCCAGGGAGATTCCTTATTTTCCTTTTTATTGCTCATAATGAGAGTCCTTAAATTTAATATTTAATTTATTAGAGAATTGAGAGTTTAATGAGCCCCAGCCGTTCTGAATTTGAATACTTGGCAATTTTTGACGCACTGATATATAGAATAGTATAACTAT
Source organism: Candidatus Sumerlaeota bacterium (assembly GCA_021160705.1). Lineage (GTDB taxonomy): Bacteria > Sumerlaeota > Sumerlaeia > MWCT01 > JAGHBZ01 > JAGHBZ01. The sequence continues at coordinate 9 of JAGHBZ010000120.1, read as the reverse complement.
TCACTGCTT
>JAGHBZ010000061.1 GCA_021160705.1 Candidatus Sumerlaeota bacterium | reverse complement strand
TTGTAGTATTAATTTCCCTTTCTGATTAAAGCCAAAAATCTCACTATTTAAGAGTCATCCTGGTCTCCTGGATTCCTAATTAAAATTCTTTTTCTATTAGGAAGCCAGGAAACCAGGAGATAGGAGTTAACCTGTGAAGCTCAGCTCTCATCTTCACATTTTAGAGATTTTGGGATTAGTGGTCGGCGATAAGGATGATGAACCTTAATAAACCGACTAAACCGACTAACCGACTGAACCGACCTAAACCGACACAACGGACACAACGGACTAAACGGACACAACGGACTAAACGGACTCAACGGACTCAACTCCTCAGGAGGAGTCTATGATAGAGCTGAAGGCATTCTCAAAGAGCACCACCTTATTGCTAAATAATCGTCTTAAGCACAGATTCTATCTTTCCAGCAGAGCAAAAATAAATTAGTACACCGTAAAGGTCATCTGCTCAGCTGACTCGTTTAATATCGTCCTGATGAGCATCCAGCGAAGGAACAGGTAAATTTATATAGTGTCGTGATGACCATCAGGGTATTTCTCCAGCGCAAACATCAAAAGCCCAAACATCCAGATAAAGAGCTACAAATTCACTCTACTTATTCAACTTCATAAATCAAGCTGGCGTCTCACTTCCTCCGAATACTGGTATAGAAATGTAAGATTTATTCTTTTCTCAAAAATGAAATAAATTCTTTCAATCTTGCGGTCTCGCAGTTTTTCAGCGTATGGTTGTCCTCTGCTTGAGGGTGGTGGTTCTGTCAGGTTTCGTTTTGCCCACAGTCCTGCGGAACGCATCAGTCGTTCAATATATCTGCTCTGCAAAATCGCATCTTTATCAAACGAGTGATATGTTCTATATACAAAAATAACTGCGTATACGAGGTCTTTGTCGTCGGTAGACTGCTGTGTTGTTGTCGTAGGTGTGGTTTTTACAGGTAGAGAGTCACGAGCCGACTCCGGGTTCATTGTGGTTCTACGGACCAGCCCATAATTAAATCCCACCAGCTCAAAGCCTTCAATTGCAAACCGCTGGCGAACTTCATTTGTGCGTTGCAATTGTTCTTTCTGTGCTTTGCTGAACGAATATTTGAAGTTCATCACACCTGATAGAACCACCATTACAATGAACCCAATAGCAGCGGATTGAAATGCACCAGACTGCATACGTTGAAATTCAGGTAACTTCTCCCGAAACACCTGATATTTATCTTTGAACGCCTCTTTGGCAACAATGCTTTGCGAGAGAAGGTCGTGAATACCCTGCTTTAACGGGTGTACCCCTATGAGTATGCCATTGGCAATCAGAAATCCCCAGATAACCCCTGATACAAGATTTAACATAAACATCTGATGAGGAGTGGATATTTGATTAAAAAATATACCAAGGATGGTAGACAGGATAAATACATTAAGACAGATAATAGTCCGCTTAAATGAGGCTGATGGAGCCAGCGGTCGAGCATCATAATTAAGTATGGCGATATTCAAAAGCATCTTGCCGATGGTTTTTCCTTTACCCAGGGCTCCATCCATCAGCCAGAAATACCCCAGAATTACTCCGAGCCCAATAAAAAGACTATTGAAACCGAGCATAAATAGATACTCTTTCCCAAGAAAAACAAGGGCGTAGAGAAAGAATCGCAAAAAAATCAGGTCAAGCAACAATGCAGCGGAACGCATCCAGAATCCTGCAAGTGGCTGATGGCGTCGCTGTGTGACTGCTGGTGATTTGAGTAGTTCTGGTTCCTTTTGCTTCACCTTACTCACATATATACCTGATTAAAGTATAATGTACTAATTAAACCTGCCTGAAATGACAAAGTAAAGAGGAATTTAGAGTTCCCCCTTTCTCCGAATGCTATATGCTCCATAAGTATGGATTGGCGTGACGTGGGATTGTGTCAGCCCTTAAACAGGATTGATTGTCCAGCAGGAATAAATATGCTTGCCACTGCAGCTGTCTGAAAACATGCCAGTGTCGCTGCAACCAGCGCCCTCAATCCCAGTGATGCAATATCACGGGCTCGCTCAGGTACCAGTGCTGAGATACCGCCCACAAATATTGCCACTGAAGCCACATGGCTAAATCCACACAGGGCGTACGAGGCAATCACCGCTGACTTCGGGTCTGCCAGTCGTCCGCTGGCTATGAATCGGGCAAGGTCTTTATAACTGACCACCTCGGTGAGAATGGTTCGTTCGCCGAGAATCATTGAAATTGTGCCAGCATCTTTGACATCCACTCCTATCAGTATGGTAAAGGGATAAAAGACCCATCCGAGAATCTTTTGCAAAGTAATACCAGCCAGAGGTATACCAATGTGGCTAAGCTGGAGCCCGGTCCAGCCAATGAGTGCATTTGCCAGCGAGACAAGTCCTAAAAAAGCAATCAGAAGCGCAACAATGCCCAGCGTCAGTTTCAGCCCCTCATTTGCTCCCAGCAGAATGGCTTCCACAAGACTATGAGCAGAGACTCTCTCTCCACTGACCACTTTACCCATAGTCTTCGGTGTCTCTGTCTCAGGGAACATAGCCTTTGCCATAACCACCGCCGCAGGCGCACTCAATAGAGACGCACTCACAAGATGACCGGCTATCATAGGGAATGTATCCTTTAAAAGCAGAACATAAAACCCCAGCACTGAGGAGGCTATGGTCGCCATACCAGCGGTGAGTATCTGATGAAATTCTGAGTGCGTCATCTGGCTTAAATATGGACGAATGGCAAATACTGACTCAATTCCTACCACGGTGTTACTTGCTGTACAGAGCGATTCCGCACCACTCAGATGCATAAACTTTGTGAATATGTAGGAGAAAAATCGCAATATGATTGGCATTACGCCGATATAATAAAGGGTAGCCATAAGGGCTGAGAAAAATATTATGGTCGGCAATGCCTGAAATGCCAGAAAGAATCCCAGCGACTTCTCGCCCTCTGGTCCGGTCTGTCCCGGTGGGATTGCCAGTTGTCCAAAGACTAAATATGCCCCTTCCCGGGCATGGTCAAGCAAGCCAACTACTCCATTATTAATCGCCTGAAATACCTCTAAGCCTATGCCCTTTCCTAAAAATAACGCAGCAATGATAATCTGTAGCACTATACCCCACACGATAGGACGCCATTTTACCTGTCGGCGATTCGTGCTGAGTAGCAAAGCTACACCAATGAACACAATTATCCCCGCAACCCCTCTTAATTCTGGCATAATGTAGTGCTCTCCAGCGTAGAAATGTTATACTCAGCATTATATAGTTCTCCTCTTTATGCAATAGTTTTATCTTCACATTTTTATTTTGTGCTTGGATTACGAGAGGGCAAGTATACTAAGATTATAGTATCATAGATAATTAAACAGGAATTTTAAGAAACCACAACTATGGAGAATTTTAAAGATTCTCAGACTAACAATGAACGTATACAGAAGAGTCTGCGTTATGTTGTCCTTGATGGTATATTCTCCTGGACATTAGTATCGCTCACAGGTGGAGCGTTCCTGATAGATTATTCCCTCCAGCTTGGTGCTTCAAATGTTGTCATAGGACTGATAGCGGCAATCCCGTTTCTGGGCAATGCGTTTCAACTCCCGGCACTGTTTTTAATTGAGCGGATTCGCAAACGACGTCCTTTAGCATTTATCTCATCGCTCTGCAATCGTGGGTTCTGGATATTGATTGCATTTATCCCCTGGTTATTCCCGCCTGAAAAGCGTCTGATTGCACTCCCGGTGTTTCTATTTGTTGGTGCATCCATCGCCGCAATATCAAACGCATCCTGGAACTCCTGGATGAAAGACCTCGTCTCAGAGCAAATTCGTGGACGATTCTTTTCACGGCGTTTGAGTATCAGTTTCGCCTTCGGGCTGGTAATTAGTTTGCTGGCAGGACGCCTGATTGACCTTTATAAAGAAGGTCGGTCGGTTGAACAGGGACTTACCGCATACACGGTATTGTTTTCCTTTGCGGCGTTATTAGGAATAATAGGTTCGGTGTTTCTGTTCCAGGCGTATGAACCCCCTATGCGAACACCTGTTTCACGTCGTAGGCTTGTTGAACTTTTATATCGCCCGTTCCAGGATGCAAATTTTCGTCGCCTGCTCTCGGTCACGGTCATCTGGGCTGGTGCATTAAATCTCAGTGCACCATTCTATACGGTGTATATGTTTAAGCGATTGCATCTGTCTCTTGGCACAGTCGTTGCCTTCAGTGTCTTTGCACAGGTGATGAATGTTTCTTTTCTGCTCATCTGGGGCAAACTGGCTGACCGGTTTGGCAATAAACCTGTCTTCACTGTCAGCTCCATAATATACATATTCGCACTGGCGTTGTGGCCATTTACCGCATTGCCAGAACCTCACGAATTAACGTTTGTCTATCTCGTAGTAATTCATTTCCTTCTCGGCATAGCCATTGCTGGAGTAGTTATATCATCAATGAATATCGTGTACAAATTAGCACCACAGGAGGAAGCTACCTCATACCTTGTAGTCAATGGAGCCTGTATATCAATTGCCTCGGCAATTGCACCATTAATCGGGGGGTTCGCTGCACATTACCTGGATTTAATTGAACTTGAGTCATCGCTCAAGTGGCACCTTGCAACCAGGGATGTTGCATTTCATCTTATTGATATTCGTGGATTTGAATTCCTTTTTATCTTTTCCATTGTATTTGGTTTATATGCGTTACAACGCCTTGCAAAAGTTAAAGAAGAAGGCGAAGCACCAGCAAAAGTAGTCTACCTTGAATTTTTCCGGGAGACCAGACGTGCGTTGCGTAACCTCTCCACTGCCACGGGAATTTATTATATTATGAATATTCCAGCCTTTTCCACCCACCGCCGACACACAAAAAATGAGCAAAAAGATTCACCCAATATCTCTGCGGATTCGAACCGATAAAGCGGCACATGGTATCACAAGACCAATTTGAACTGGAGGCGAGAACTTGTTATGCCTTGACTGGTATTATGGCAAGCCCACTATCATCAAATCTATACGCATTACCAAAATCTTTCTCTTGTCTTTAAAAGTTCAATACTCGTGTATTGAGCTTCTAACTTAACCTCTTCTTATCATCGTTGTTTTTCTTATTAGAAGGGAGCTGTTTTTTTTAGATTTTTTGTCTCCGTATCATCACACGCAAAGCACGAGCACGTTCAAGTTTTCGTTGTCGTTCTTTGATAACCCCTCAGCTCTGCCACAGACCTTTGCTAAGGAGAGCTAAAAATCAAAAAAGTTGTGTCCGTTTGGTCCGTTTAGTCTGTTTAGTCGGGTTAGGTCGGTTTAGTCAGATTAGGGAATTAATCCAGGGATCTAACTTTGTCCTCGGGGGCTCAAACCCCTGAAATGTGAAGATGAGAGCTGAGCTTCACAGGTTAACTCCTATCTCCTGGTTTCCTGGCTTCCTAATAGAAAAAGAGTATTTATTAGGAATCCAGGAGACCAGGAAAGGTCTGAGATAGTGAGTTCCTTCGCTTTAAATAGAAAAGTAAATTGATAGTACGATATGCCTGCAACAAAGCAATTTTTCTTCTCAGTGTACTCAGTGAACTCCGTGGCTAAGAAGAAAAGAGCAAGCTTCAAAAAGTTGTGTCCGTTGAGTCCGTTTGGTCGGTTTAGTCGGTTTAAGTCGGTTAGTCGGTT
>JAGHBZ010000355.1 GCA_021160705.1 Candidatus Sumerlaeota bacterium | reverse complement strand
TAATAATACCAGCTGGTGTTTGACTTTGCTCTGGTTATTTTCACAAGCGACCTTTTTCTTAACAATTTTCGCATAAGTCCTACAGCAAAAGAATATATGAATCCACCGTGACAGTGAATAATTTGATAGTCTCTCCTTTTTCGCCAAAGATAAAGACAAAGCAAAAAACAAAACAAAATCCTCTTTACCCGACTATCCCCACTTTTTAACTGTATTATGGGTATACCCTCCACATTATCAACTTTTTGTGTATCTATATACCTACCCGCAACGATTTTGACTTGGATGCCCTCATTTTTGAGCATCTTAGCCAGAGTTAAAGCCTGACCTGCCGCACCACTAACCCTTGGCTCAAAGAACTGACATACCATCACCACACTTAATTGATTATGCCCTTTTCCCCTGCTCATTAAGTTAAACGCCATCTTCTTTCTCGGAGGTTTTCATTTGGAGAATTTCGCTGAAAACCTCTATATATTTTTGTACAACCACTTTCCAATCATATTCACGGATAGCTTTCCGATATGCATTATCTGCCAGCGTTGTGGCAAGCGAAGGGTTCTTTAACAGGGTAATGATCTTCTCTGCCATATCCAGCTCATTATTAGGCTCTGCGAGTAATCCTGTAACCCCATCATCAACCACATAAGGTATTGCTGTTGAGCGGACTGAAACAATTGGTTTGCGCATCGCCATTGCCTGTGCTAATACAATCCCAAACGTTTCATAAGTTGAATGGAACACAAATATATCACACAGAGCAAAATAGCCGGGTAACTCCTTTTCTGGTATATAACCAGTAAATATTACTTTTTTCTCCAGATTAAGTCTCTTTGTTAACTCTTTAAGATTTTTTTCCTCAGGACCTGTGCCGCCTATTATTAAGTAAGTTGAAGGAAATTCCCTGAGCACGTACGGCAGAGCACGAATAATAATATCCACTCGTTTCACTTCCGCAAGTCGTTGAATGCAAAATAAAATGGATGCTTTCTCCTCAAGTCCCAGACCACTACGTAAAGCCCCTCCAGAAACATCGGGTCTATATGACTCAGTATCTACCCCATAAGGTACAGCAATAGTTTTTTCAAGATTAGGTATGTAGGGATTCTTCTGGGAAAAAGCAGTTAGAAATATCACAACTCTTGCTGATGACATAATTTTTCTTAAATAGTATTTACGCATCGCTGAGGTGCGCTTTGTAGGTGCGTCTCTTCCTATAATAGATAGAACAAAAGGAATATTAAATTTTTTCGACAATATCATTGTCACCATTCCAAAGGGAAGTAAGTAATTCTGGTGAATAATGTCAGGTTTCCATTCTTTAATATATTTTTTGGTTGCCCGGTACACTCCTAAACTTAATGGGGGGATAATTCCTTTTGTGCGTAACTTACCGAGGTCAAATTTATTCCCGATATAAACTACATCAAAGTTAATATCATATTGCTTGAAATCTGGTGGTAGAATCTCTTTTGGTGGTGGCTTTGACACTAACAAAAGAACTTCGTGTTCACGAGCAATGCGATTATAAAGCTCAAGTAACCCAATCTCTGCTCCCCCTATCTCAGGGAGGAATGTACTGCTCAACGCAAGTATTCTCATACTTTCTTCACTCCGACAGCGAGAATTGTCATATAGAATGGCTTTGCTCTGAGGAGTTTGTAGAATGCTTTATCCAGGAAGTGAGCTAATTTTTCCGGGAATCCCAATGACAATAAACATAATTTAAACGCGTGTGTTCGATTTATCAACTCACATAATTTGACGACAAAACCGCACTCCTCAAGGATAGTGGTTAATCTCTCTTTTGTGAACATATTAATATGACTTCGGTCTACATAATGATGAAAAGCCAGTCCCGACTTTCGGAGCTCATCGGGCAATTCACAATTAGGGACTGTAATGATAACATTTTTTTTACAAACCCGCTTAAATTCAAGCAATGCTTCTTGGGGATTTGGTAAATGCTCTAAGGTTTCAAAACAACTGATTGTATCAAAACTCTCGTCTTTGAAGGGGAGTTTTTGGGCATCAGCAGATAAAAATAATCCTTTTCTCTTTCCAGCAGATAAAAATTCGTGCATATAATAATCTACCCCTACTGCGAATATGCTCCGTTCAGTTAATTTCTCTACATATATGCCACTTGCACATCCTACATCCAGAACTGATTTCCCCCCATAGTTTAAGATTGCCTCATACCTGTGGCGATTAAAATGTCCCCAATCAAATTTTTTCTCAGTTATAACTTTTTCGTAATAAGCCTTATCAAATGTACCTATTATTTTTTGTGTATCTTTTGACATAGCATTTAATCAAAACCAAAACTCTACCGATTAAGCTGTCAATCAGTTGAGAAGGCTTTACATCTCTTTAGGTGGTGTATCAGGTAAAGAATCACTAAGTTTTCTACCTATTTTTGTTTTTTTCAACAAGACAAAAAATTCCTTATTCCGGAGGAAAAATAATGTGGTCAAATATGCCACTATAGCAGCAAGAGCTGGTATAAATAAATTTTTAGAGAAATCTACGAGTTGCACACTTATTTTTATGCTACTGCCTAAATAGGAGAAAAGAAATATGGCAATTATTAATACAGTCGAAGCCAATAAAAACTCTCTTGCGATTCTTTTTATCTGTAATCTTTTAATGAGTCCTATTTTATTATTGATAGTATGAATGCAATACATTGTCACTATAGCACAAGAAAGCGAATAGGCGATAGCGATACCATATAGTCCAAACAACAAGGACAGGGTGAATGTAGCAATTAAATGAAAAAAAATACCAGAGATATTTATAACTGCAATTAATTTCGTTTTCTCAAGAGAATAGAGGAGTTTCATATTAAAGTCATTAATCACCAGAAAAAAAAGGGCGATAGCATAATAGGCAAGAATCTTTGATGTTATTAAAGATGACTCATATGTGAATTTGCCTCGCTCGAAGAGCAAACGTACCAGTGGCAGGCTAAGAAACCCCAGAAGTAGACAGGCTGGGAGCAAGATGAAAATCATCATTCGCAAAGATTTTGCAAGCGAGTCCGCCAGTCTGTTCATATCATCTTTTGCGGCATGCTCAGAGAAAATTGGGAAAACCGTCATTACAGGACCAAATACCAAGAGCTTCGACATAACCTGGAGGATTCTTTTTGCATAGCCAAGTGCAGCGATACTGCCTTCGCCGAAGTTAGAGGCAAAATAGCGGTCGACCGCAGGATATGCGCGGTAAAAGAACGAGGCAAGAATAAGCGGAGCCATTAAAGTGGCAATTTTTCTGACCCCACTATTAGAAAGTCCAAGTCCCAGATAGAATCGCCCGGGTCTCAGGATGATAGGAGCCAGAGCCATAAAATAAAAGACCCAGGAGCCCAGAAACGACCAGGGCACAGCAAATATGCCCAATGAGGGAAAGAGTACAAAAAGCAATCCAAGTTGTACACCCCTCTGTATCATTGCGAGAAGTGGCGGAATCGACGTTTTGTGTCTGGCGAAATATATACTGCTAAGTAAGTGCCCTGAACCAGAGAGGACTATGGAAATAAAGAGTATCTGAGAAATCTTTGTGGCTAATATAATCTGTGAGGGAGATAAACCAGGTACTATTGCTTTAAGTAAAGGTTGTGAGAAGATAATGCCAGCAACACTGAACAACGCCAGAATCAGCGCTGTATCAATAAGCGTATAGCTGGCAATTCTCCAGGCTTCCCGTTCATTTCGTCTTGTCTGATATTCAATGAAGACCGGGATAAACGTAACATTTAGTGTCCCAAAGAACACCATTGTGATAATAGTCGGGACTGTAGCTGCAGCAAGATATGCGTCCATATCTGAGGTGGTGCCGAACCATTTTGCAAGAAGAACCTGGAAAATAAATCCCAGAACTGTTTCTAAAAATACAAATATTGTTACATAAAAAGATGTCTTGATAGCTTGTGAACCGTTCATTCTCTCCCTGTATCAGTGGCGTTGGATTGAACTGAGTTGGTAGTCTTCTGGCTCATCATTATCACCGTACTCGCACCAAGCCCAAGAAAGTACCAGATATGGGGCTTATATATATTAACCATAAACATCCCCATAGCAAAATAGCCGAGTGTTCCTATCAGGAGACCTTGCAACACTGGTTTAAAATATCTATCTGTGGACGTCCGAAGTAATGTCTTGCTAATTCTATAATAATAAACCCCCAAGAAGCTCAGCAGTGAAAGAAGCCCCAAAATTCCTGATTCTGCAAAACACTTGATAAAATTATTGTGAGCACTAAGGACTCTAAAGTCGTATTCTGCTACCCTGAGAAAGAAATTGTGTGGTCCCACTCCCAGAAGAAGATTGTCTAAAGCCAGTTTAACTCCAAGTCGCCATACCAACATTCTTTCCTGTGCTGTATGTATAGATGAATAGGAAAAAATGGTTTTAAAACGCTCAGTATATTCCGGCAATAGTATCGTCAATCCCGTAACTATTATCACAGGAATCAGTAAAATAAATATCAATCTCTTTCTGATGAGCATAGCAAACATAAAGAAGGCAACTCCAGCTGCAATATACCCACTTCTTGAATAGGTAAAAAGAAGGTTTGCAGAAAGCAGTGAAAATAAGACCAAGAAAAACACTCGTGTGAATCTGCCTGTGTCAGTTGCTGTCATAGATAGAGCTAAAAACATTATAATACACAGATAACTCGCGTATTCATTAGGGTCTCTGAACGTCCCGACGATTCTATATATCCTCTTACCAGTCTGAGCCTGTTCATAAATTTGCATTGCCTGCATCTCTTTGACATCTCGGGGTGCTAATCCTTTTCCTAATGGACTCTTAGTTGCCCATTGAGCAATGCCAAAGATTGAAATAATAAACCCAATGATTAAGATTGTAATAATGATTAATCTGAGCTGAGATTTAGTTTCAATCAGTTCAACCGTCAGTACATACAGTAACAGAAAACTAATAAATTGAATAGCCCCAGTTGTAGCCAGACTTTTTTTTCTGGCTACAAGGACTGAGATACAGGTAATTACAACAAACAGCAAAAGGGGAACAATGCCTGGGACTCGTTTAAGATTAAAATCATAGTTTCTAAGTTTATTTAGCAACCACCCAAGAAATGTGAAAAAGGCAAGAATTTTTCCAATGGTCAAATAGCTGGGTAAGATGCGTTGGTATATTTCGAGGGGGAGGAAAAAGCCAATGAGCCACAGCCCGATAAATGGTCGCCAGAGAATGAGCAATGATATTGTGGTTCCCCCTACAAGGGCTATAAAAAAAATAGTTGTCTTTTTCACGCCCCATAGCTGAATTCCCACGTTGAACCCGAAAGACAGAAGTATTACTACAATTAAAGCAGGAACAAGAATTTCGTGCCGAATGTGCTCTAATTTATGTTTACTGTAGGGTATTGACAAGGCTGAAATACCTTACCCGGAAAAAATTAATTGCAATCAGTTAGCATACCTCAGGAGCGAGAGAAATAATAGATGACAATAGCAATAACGCAAAGTAGAACAACCCCGCCCATAAGGATAAAATCGGTTTTGGCTTTTTTCAGGGACTCCCAGAACGGCTGTGTCTGATGACTCTGCCGAAACCGTATGAGGAATTCAATGATGAATGCGAGCGAAATAGTAACAAAGAGTCCAAATACCAGTGAGATAGCTGCTACAGCTTTACGAGAAAGATTGCTCTTTTCAAAAGGAGCAGTAGCTGGCTCTATGATGTCTATTTCAAGGGTATGCTCACTTTCTTTTTGAAGACGCCGAATTTCAGCCTTTGAATACTCCGTAGCCAGAGTCTCCACAAGGGACTCCAGGATTCGCTTCTCTCGCTCCAGCTGGTCAATCTTGATTTCAGTATCAGGGGAAGTAATATCTAGAACTTTCTTTTTCAGTTCTGCCAGTTGTTGTTCCTTTTGTGCAAGCTGGTCTTTTGCAGCATTAAGTCTGTCGCTGATAATCTTTAGAGTTGCCTCCGACTGCTTCACTTTCTTTGACCACTCACTGAATCTATCAATAATGGCGTTTGCCACATCAGCTGCGAGTTGTGGCTCATCTGCAGTAAACGAGAGTCTGATAATTCTCCCACCACCCGAGCCTACTTTAATGAGGTCTCTTAAGGCTTTTACTCCCTTCCAGATGCGTTCCTGCTCGGTAGAGCCATCTATGTGCAAAAGCTCAATCAGGGGAGCCGTGTTATGCTGTTTGTTTGACTTAAATTTAGTCAATAATATAGGTTCAAGGATGGGACGAGCCTTGATGGCTGATGAATAATATTGCACCATCTCATTCACATTACGGATGTTCCGCCATTGCGTACCAATGGTTCCTACCAGCGTTTCTAACTCCTGTCGCTCCCCAATAGCACCTCTGGGCACGAAGGAGACACTGGCTGTATAAACGGGTGGTATCATCAAAGAGACAAGGATACCTACTACTACAGTCAACCCTGTTCCGAGAAAAATCAGCCAGCGCCATTTTATCAGAATCATAGCGTAATCTAACAAATTGATATTATCTTTGCTTTGCATAATAGCTGTCAGTCTCTCATAGTTTATCTGTCAAACATTTCTTTAAATGACAATTTGAAAAGGTTTAATGCTATTGTTAAGTGAGACCATAAAAGGTCTCATTTCCCCTAGTGATACCTTTGCTCAGGAGTTTGAATTACACTCTGGTGTTGCTGAAACTCTTCTTCAGCCGGGAACTTGTGCTGTCTCCTGGTATAGTATTGCGACTCAGGCTGTCTCTTTATATATTGAGATTCAGCTATGCTGGATTCTGACACATAGGGTGGTTGCAAGATTCCCCTGCTTTCCCGTTTGAACCGCTCTTTAAGCGAACGATACGGAGTCAATAATCTATACGGTTCTCTTGATGGTTCAACTCCACCCTCCTGCCCATAACCCCTTTTTATAGTTGGCTCAGGTGTAGAATATGGGACTTCACCCTGAACCCTGGGCAGGCGTACCTTAGATGGTGCACCAATTACAGGACGCTCTTTCTCTATACGACGTTCACTACCAAATTTAGACCTTAAAACCTGGGATGGGCGTGTTAACTCTGACTGCTTCTCCATTATCTCTGGTGAATACTCCACTCCGGGTTGAACTTCTTTTTCAGGGCTCATAAGTAGCGACCCCTCTGTAGGCTGACCAATCTCCGGCATAAACTCGCTCTCTGGCGTTGTAGGGATGTATTCAGATTCCGGATATTGATAAGGGTGCTTCTGATATGGAAAGGGAGCTTTGCTGATTTTAGTATACCTCTCAAATTTCTCCTTACTGGGAACGAAAATAGTACATCCTGGCTTTACCTTTCGCGAAAATACCAACAGGCGTTTTGCTCGCTTGACTTCACCATTTGGATAAATCACCACTGTATTACTTTTATCAGCGTTTTTGTTGAAACCACCGACAAAGTCAATATAATACGAAACGTTTTTACCTTTGACATATTGCACCACTCCCGGGAATAGCACTTCACCTTCAACTTTGACTACAAGATTCTGTTTAGGAATATGAATCTCATCACCGTCCATTAAAGGGATGTCATAAGTACTATTTGGGTTCTTGAGGGCTTTAACCAGGTCAATATGTACCTTTTCACCACCAAGTTTGTGTCTGATGAGCACTGCGGCTTCAGGGTCGGCACCATCAAGAAACCCGCCTGCTCGTTGGATAAGTTCTGTGATGGTCTCAGTTCGGTCACGAAGCACATAAGTCCCTGGATATGCCACCTCGCCTGTTATTTCTACAATTTCTGGCTCTTGCAATCCAGTCTTGCGTCTTACTATTACCCTATCCCGATTCTTTAGAAAAAATGGTTCATTGTTTGCCCCGCCGGCAAGAGATACGACAAACACCTTTGCGGATTCATCCTCTGAAGAACCCTCATAGGGAAATCGAGCAACTTCTATACGGTTCGGGTCAGCCAGTTCTGTGAGTCCATTAGCGATGCTGATGAGGTCAGTGAGCGTCATATTTTCAGTAAGCTCGTATTCACCAGGGGAACGTACTTCTCCTTGAATGAACACACGTTGAATATCTTGAAATTCGTCAAACGCATAGACGACTACCGTATCCAGACTCTGAAGAAGTAAGTTCTCCTCCTGGTCTCCCTCAAGCACTTTACCGAGATTAAAAGGAATGATGGTTTTCTTCTGTGTGTTTGGGTCTAACCGAATAATCTCCGCTCTCTCCAGATAGGTCTTTTTCCGAAAGTCTGGGTCAGTAAACCCCCCAGCCAGGAATAGCAGGTCATTAACTCGCATATTTTTTCTCAGTGTGTACGTGCCGGGATGTTTGACGTGTCCTTTAATAGAGACCGTCTTCTCTCCCTCTATTTCTTTGACTGAATAAATTCTTACGACATCATTGCTGACAAGGAGATGGTTTTCATTCTTATCACCCTTAAGGAGTTTCCCAAGATTAAACGGGATATTTATTTCCTCTCCGTACTCCTTTCTAATTATGTCGCCTCGCTCAAGATACGTTTCCTTTAAGAAATCCTCATCGTTAAAACCACCCGCCATATAGATTAAGTCATATAAAGTCATCTTATAACTCAGAGGATAGCGACCGGGTTCTTTGACATGACCCGTAATTTTCACGTATTTCTCGCCCCCGGTCTGATAGAATTTGGAGAACACCACGAGTTTATCCAGTGGTTGCAATTTATATTTATTAGCCAACTCAGGTTTCAAAGCCTCCTCAAGATTGATAGTTGAAAAGGAAAGGCTGAAATCCTTATTAGTTCGGACGAACACAGCTGAATCTGTGATAGCGTCTTCGTAAAGACCATTAGCAAGACTAACCAGGTCTCTAACTGTCATACCCTCTTTGAACTCATATATTCCCGGTGATTTCACACCTTCACCTTTAATCTCCACTATCTCCATACGCCTGGTCTCAGGTTTAGCCACGAATTCAATCTGGTCGCCGTCAAGGAGTTCAAAATCTTTTTGTTTTGTGAAATCTACATCAAAATATTTAGTTTTCTCCACGCCTTTAGAGCGGAGGATATGCACACGTTTAAGATTAGCTTTAGGGGTAACTCCTCCAGCAATCTCCACCAGCGACTTTAATGTCTCGCCCTCTTTGAGCTCGTAGGTACCCGGGCGTTTGATTTCACCAATAACAGTAACCACCCGTCTTTTAGGTGGCACTATCACCATATCACCGTCCTGTAAATGAAACAGCTTTTCATCAATTTTCCCCTGCTTTAACAAAGTGTAGATGTCAAACGTATATAAATCTACTTTTTCGGTCTTACCCCCAGGACGTCTAATCACAATCTCTCTCATTGACCCTAATGGGGTGAGCCCTCCTGCCGCAGATAGCACATTAAAGATTGAGCTAATAGTAGTATTAAAGGTGTACTGACCGGGTTTTTTTACTTCTCCGAGTACCGTAATGGTGATACCCCTGATTTCGCCAAGTGTGACCTCTACCAGGATTGGGCTTG
>JAGHBZ010000183.1 GCA_021160705.1 Candidatus Sumerlaeota bacterium | reverse complement strand
ATGAGTGAACAATACTCTATAAGTCCAGAAGGAGAAAAGTTTCGTCTCCCCACTGCGGAAGATTACAAAAAAGAATATCAACGCCTGAGTGCGCTGGTAAAACGCCAGCGAGCACAGGGACGTGAGATTGTGGTCGTTGTAGGTGTAGGGTTTGTGGGTGCAGTTATGGCAGCTGTGATAGCGGACAGCGTAGACAAAAAAGGACGCCCCGGAAAATTCGTTATCGGAATGCAACGCCCTTCAGTAAGAAGCTACTGGAAAATCCCTCTGCTTAATCGGGGTCTCTCTCCTGTTAAAGCTGAAGACCCGGAGGTTGAGCCTATGATTCGGCGTTGTGTACTGGAGAAGAAGACGCTTATTGCCACTTTCCACGAAGATGCACTGAAATTAGCCGACGTCGTGGTGGTAGATGTTCAATGTGATTATCTGAAAGAATCTCTCGGCGACCTGAGCACTGGACGGACTGAGATGGAAGCACTTGAAAAATCATTTTATACCATTGCCGAGCGTATACCACCTGAGGCTCTGGTTCTTATAGAGACGACAGTGGCTCCCGGCACAACCGAGCATGTAGCGTATCCTATTATGAAAAAGATATTTGAACGCCGCAATATCAAGAAAGAACCTCTGCTTGCGCATAGTTACGAGCGTGTGATGCCGGGCAAAAATTATGTGAGCAGTATTAGAGACTTCTGGCGTGTCTGCAGCGGGATAAATGAAAAGGCAAAACGACGTGTGGTGAAATTCCTCAATGAAGTCCTGAACACCAAAGATTATCCGTTGACCGTTCTTGACCGACCAATTGAATCAGAGACAGCCAAGATTGTTGAAAACAGTTATCGTGCAACTATTCTGGCGTTTCTGGATGAATGGAGTGTGTTTGCTGAACGTAACGGCGTTGACCTGATTAAGGTCATCAATGCCATCAAGGTCAGACCAACTCATAGCAATATAATCTTTCCGGGTCCAGGGATTGGAGGGTATTGTCTGCCCAAGGATGGTGGATTAGGTGTCTGGGCGTATAAGCATATTCTCGGCTGGGAAGATTCCATATTTAAGATTACACCGCTGGCAATTAACATTAATGATACACGCGGACTCCGGGTCGGACAGCTGACCAGAGACGCACTTCGGAATATGGGTCGCTCGGTAGCTGCGGCGGATGTGCTTGTTCTCGGCGCCTCCTACAGAGAGGACGTCGGCGATACACGTTACAGTGGTTCTGAGGTAATTGTGCGCCGACTTACTGAGATGGGTGCAGAGGTCAGAGTCCACGACCCTTATGTACGGCACTGGTGGGAATTCGAAAAACAGGATACCTACCCGGCTAAAGGATATAGTCTTGCCCGCTTTTTCAGGAACCAGGAGAAATTGGTGAATCTGCGTATCAACCCCGACCTGAAATCCGCCCTCAAAGGAGCAGACGCTGTAATTTTTGCTGTTCGGCACAAACAGTATCTTGAGCTTAATCCAGATGAAGTGGTGCGTATGATTGGAAAGCCCGCTGCCATTATTGACTGTTTTGGTATCCTTGACGATGAAAAAATCCGACGCTATTTTGAGCTGGGATGCGAAGTAAAGGGACTTGGCAGAGGACACGTCAACCGAATTAAAAAAGCCGTCGCACAACAGAAACACCGAATTAAAAAAGCCATTGCACAACAGAAACGAAAAAAATAACTTTTACTTATAACTCCCTATTCCGGTTGAGTCGCTTGCATTAACGCTCAGGACTTCCGCAGAAAAACTGTAGACTCAAAGCCATCAACTTCAGTGATTCTGATTGCAGATTATAACTTCTAATATCCCTTAAACCAATATAGTTTTGCTGGGGAGTTGGGGTCCTGCCAGAGTAGTTTGAGGTAATTGTTCTGGAAAGTTTTTGCGGTGCCTGAATCCAGGGATTCCTCAGTAAGAATGTGAGTGATGTGGTATTTATTCATCCATTGAGCGATTTCTTCAGCGGTTTTTCCCTGTGCAACTAATGTAGTAATTGCCTCTCTGGAGGTCATAGGTGCATTTGGTATAAAACGAACTGAAAGGAGTGGGAGTGTCTGGTGTGTGTAGCTTGCGAGCAATCTATCACGGGGACTCAAAGTAGCATTGACTCGCCTGATGATTTTTATTGAGGGTTGAAACCTCTCATAATAGTATTGCTCTGCTGATGGTGTCAGTGTGGGGTAGTAAGGCGGTAACTCGGCTATACGGAAATGTGGGCGATTAAACCTATTATAGCCGACAAAGTGGAGAGAGAAGTAAATGAGTAGTGCGGCACAGAACACTTCTGCGAGCCATCTGATTTTTCCTGACGAGAGGAAAAGATACACCTCACCAACAAACAGGATTATCGCTACCGGATAAATCCCGATAAAAAATCGCCAGTATGGAGAACGAAGAAAAAAGGGAATAGTAAACAGTGTGGTAAGTACCAGAAAAATTTTAGTTGCGTTATAATCAGTGAGATGTTGAGAAGATGAGGTAATACTTTGCTCTTTCTCACGAATAATGAGCTTTATTGGAGAATCTGGAGTAGTCATAGCGTTTGCGTCTTGCCTCACGGATACCCTGAATTCTTTATTCAGGATTAGAAACAGCACCCCCAGTGGAAAAAGAAATAAAAAACCGTTTACATTTGTTATCCGTGCGTTGGATACAATTATGTGAAGATGTGTGATGAATTGTTTGAGATTTAGCTCACTGAAATCAAAGTATCTGTCAAAGTGTACCGCAGATTTCAGGAAATCATTAAGCGGAATAAGGAAATCCTCTTTTATAGGAAAGATAGAGTAAAGAAACGGATAAAATGGGTCACCAGTAATGATAGCATTTTTTATCAGCCAGGGCGAGAGGACCAGCAGTGCCGGGAAGAGGAGCAATATCATTTCTTTCAGGAGTTGCGGGAGAGAGAGTTTGTGTTGTGGAGCGAACCCTCTGTATAAGAGTCGTGTGAGTAGCCAAGAGACAACTGTCGCAGAAAATATTGCGCCTGCGGTAAATTTGACAGCAACCCCAAACCCTAAAAGCATAGAGCCGTATATTAACATTACTGGTTGCTGGTGGCTGGTTGCTGGTGATTGGTGAATGGTGGCTGAGTGATGAAACCATTTACCTATGAGGGCTATACCCGCGAATAAGAATAGTGCCTGACCCGCGTCAGTGTGCGATAGCGTACCCCAGCGCGAAATTTCTTCAAAGAGCAAAACCAACGTACCACAGACCAGCCCGACCTTTTTTTTGTAGAGCCAGCCCGAAAACCCTGCCACCAGCATTGCAAGCAGGATACATCGTATAAGTTCAAGAAGTTTCGGCGTGATAACGCTCTGTGGATGTAACCCAAATGCCCACAGATAACTCATTTCAGAAAGAAGTGTCCAGTTAGAGTGTGCATTTAAAGGAATCGGGAAAATCTTTCCTTCGTTGAAGTAAGCTTTGGGGACAGATAAATGATACGTGATGTCGTCAATCTCAATCACTGGAACCATCGTGACCCACAGCAGCACGATAACACCTGCACTGAAAATTACCAGTGCAAGGTTGTGAATACTGAGTAGTGATAGCAAGTTTTTTCTTGAAGCTGGTGGCTGGATATTTGTTGATGCGTCAGAGTAAGCCTGTTTCTTATGGCTCAAAGTGGAGCTGAGTTTCTGAACAATGAATAGTATTGCAAAGACGCTGGTGAATCCTATCAATTCCAGCTGCGAAATAAATCCTACACACCCTAATATGAGAAGAGCCGTGCAGGAGACACCAAATCCAAGAGCTCCCTGAAGCCCAATTATCCACATAATTTGAGTTACATCCGGTTGTGTGTGCTTATCCTGAATGAAGTAGTTATATTTTCTCAAATACGGCAGGAGTGTAGCGACCCCCAGCACCGCCACAACAATAGCCAATGCACAGGCAAGATTTATCATAATCTAATCATTAAAACACAAAGAGTAGAAATTCGGTTCTCGTTTATTATCTGGTACATCCTGATTTTTTCGTGGTGGACACTCAGACGTTCCCTTTGCAAAGTCGTGCACGAACACCCAGCAATTTCTTTCCGCAGAGGTCAAAGAAAGTTAAAAACACCTGTAGTAAATAGCCTAAACTCTCCTGCTCCTGCATACCCGGGGTGATTAGCGTCGGATTTTATCGCCTTTAATTTTTCGTTTAACGGGCTTGTTAATATCAAACCGAAACAGGTTCTCCGGTCTGGTCAGGCGACAGAATTTAACTTCTTTGATGGCGCTCAGCGAAGTGAGGTGTACGTCTCCATACCCGTTTGTGCCCTTCTGGCTTGACCAATATAATATCCCCATTTTATTTTTTTTGTTTTTAGTCCACCCAAGAAAGATTGCAGAATGACCCCTGCCGTTTCGCCAGGAGATATTCATAAAATCGCCGGGTCTGGCGTGTCTGGGTTTGATTTCTGTGCCCATCCCGGAATACTGCACCAGCGCATAATGACACCCGAAGCCATTGTCATTCCAGTGCCCCCAGAATTTTACGCCATCTTTTCTGCGGCTACCATCCGGCTCCTGCATACGCATTGCGTCAAAGCGAGCCGGGGAGAGTCGGCTTGCGCCATCCGGAAATATCAAATTCAACGCCTCAATTAGCGCCGCATACGTCGCTCCTGTGCAGTAGCTTGTGGGGCGGGGCGGCTCTAATAAAGGTCGGGAAAACAATTTAAGCCTATACCCCACAGGCGACTCTGGGGGAACTGCTTTTATTCCGGTAAAATACCCGCCACCCCCTAAACTATGTGCCTGCACCGTGTCTATGCCTTTTAATACATAATAATTATATCCCGTGATATATTTGCCGAAAATTTTAGTATGGTGTGTATGATGAGACCCTGCGATTAGGTCTGCGGGCTTGAGAAAAAACCATCTTCCGTTGTCCCGCGTGGGATGAAGATGTGAAATTTTTTTGTCAGCACCCCCGCCTGCCGAAAACCATACAAGCATCACAAATAGTAAAAATATTAGTAAAAATATTGTAGAATAGCGCTTCATTCTCTATCCTTATTTTGTGTGTTGCGGTTGACCTGAAATCCTGCCTGAACACTAACTCCACATAATAACAAAAAGAGAGTATAATGATAAGAGAATTATATACGGATTCAATGTTTATTTTGCACTCCAGACATAGACTCACACCGGGAATCAAGATATATTTTTAAACCTCTTTGATTAATTCTGAGAGTCGGGATATTATTCATCTCTTTAGAATTTATTTGACATTGATACATAGAATAAAATAAAAAAATTATTTCATAATATTTACGATAACGCTGAAAATCTTAACGGAGGGAAAAGTTGGGATTAATTGTCCAGAAATATGGTGGCACGTCGCTTGCGGATTCTGAGAAAATTAAGAATGCTGCACGCCGCATAGTTAAAGAACGTGAACAGGGCAATGACGTCGTGGTGGTGGTCTCTGCGATGGGAAAAACTACTGACGACTTACTCGCGCTTGCATACGAAATCACTGATAAGCCAAATCCACGCGAGATAGATATGCTACTGGCAACTGGAGAGCAGATTTCCATTGCCCTTGTAGCAATGGCAGTGCAGTCCCTCGGATACCCTGCAATTAGTTTTACTGGCCCGCAAGTAGGCATAATCACTAACAGGGTTCATCAGAGAGCTCGTATCACAAATATAAATATAGATAAAATTCAAACCGCATTACAACAGGGGCAGGTGGTCATAGTAGCTGGATTCCAGGGTGCTTCCTATGAGGGTGAAATTACAACGCTTGGTAGGGGTGGTTCTGATACCACTGCGGTCGCCCTTGCTGCGCGTCTGGGTGCAGATGTCTGCGAGATACTCACTGACGTGGACGGGGTATATACTGCTGACCCGCGTATTGTCAAAAATGCTAAATTGCTTTCCAAAATTTCATACGACGAGATGCTCGAGCTTGCAGGACTCGGGGCGCGGGTTCTTCATTCTCGGAGTGTAGAACTCGCAAAAAATTTCAATGTGCCCCTGCATGTGCGTTCAACTTTTAATTCTAAACCAGGTACAATGGTGGTAAAGGAGGTACCAGAAATGGAAGATATTGTGGTGAGTGGTGTGGCTTATAATCGCAATGAAGTAAAACTCTCTATCCTGGGTGTGCCTGATAGACCGGGCATTGCTGCGGAACTCTTTGGCGCGTTGGCTGATGCTAATGTGGTGGTGGATATGATTATCCAGAACGTCGCTGCGGATAATATGAACGACATCTCGTTCACGGTGGGTAAAGAGGACTTTGAGACTGCACTCAAAGTGACTCAGGAGGTTGCGCGTCGCCTTAAGGCGAAGGATGTCATCTATGATAAAGACATTGCTAAGGTCTCCGTGGTTGGTGTTGGGATGAAGAGTCATTGTGGTGTTGCTGCAACGATGTTTCGTGCTTTAGCCAAACAGGGGATTAACATTGAGATGATTTCTACCTCCGAGATTAAGATTTCGTGTGTAATTAAAGGCGAGTGGTGCGATAAAGCCGTTCAGGCTGTGCATTCTGAGTTTGAGTTAGAACTGGAGAAAGCTGCTAACGTTCCTCGCTAAACCCTCAATGTTGTGCTAAATCAGCTCTCTGCGGAAGGCGTCTTTTAGATTCTGCGAACTTTTGGCTTACCCAACGCTTACCCAGATAAATCATATATCAATACAGACTTCCCTCCTCATATAGAGTTCAGTTCCTTCTCAGACTTTTTGATACAAACATTTTGCTCTGATGGAATAGAATCCTTCCTCCGGGGTTCACTCCAGAAAATGAATTAATCTACTTTTCAGAAGAAATAATCTGAAGACCCTATAATAGAAATGAGGTTTATGGAGCGGGAATAGAATCAGCCTCCATATAAGGGCGCAGGGGTTCAGGGATGGTAATGGAGCCATCGGGTTGCTGATAAGTTTCAATCAAAGCAATGATGGTACGTGGCAATGCGATACCCGAAGCATTAAGGGTATGCGGGAACTCTAATTTTGCCTCCGCACTTCTGCGTAGGCGTATATTTGAGCGCCGAGCCTGGAAATCTTCAAAATTACTGCAGGAGGAGACCTCTAACCAGCGTTGGGTTGCAGGTGCCCATACCTCCAGGTCATAGCATTTAGCAGCAGCAAACGAGAGTTCAGCGGTGCAGAGCTCCACTACACGATAATGAAGACCCAGTAGTTGCAAGACCTCCTCAGCATCGTTCAGGAGTTTTTCCATCTCTTCATAAGAATCTTCAGGCAAGGTAAATTTAACGAGTTCTACCTTATCAAACTGATGTACCCGGATAAGACCCCGTGTTTCCTTTCCATAACTGCCGGCTTCGCGCCGAAAACAAGCCGTATATGCCACGTAATAAAGAGGGAGTTGCGCAGCGGTAAGAATCTCATCCTGGTGAAGATTAGTAACAGGGACCTCTGCGGTGGGGATGAGAAAGTAATCATCTCTTTCACAAAGGTACATATCATCTTCAAGTTTTGGGAGTTGTCCAGTGCCGGTCATTGTACGTCGGTTGGCAAGATAAGGTGGAGCAACCTCTATATAGTGATGTTTTTTTATGTGGAGGTCGAGCATAAAATTAACCAGGGCTCGCTGTAGATGAGCTCCAGCAGCAAGAAAAACAGGGAAATGCGTGCCAGCGAGTTTTGCACCACGTTTAAAATCAATTATGCCCAGTCCTTCTCCAAGCGCAATATGGTCCTTTGGCTTAAAAGAGAAATGAGGCTTTTCACCCCAGGTGCGAACGACGACGTTATCGTCTTCGCTTTTGCCTACGGGGACTGATTTATGCGGAATGTTGGGCACACGAAGCAAAAGCTCCTTCAATTCATATTCAACAGCCCGAAGTTTCTCTTCATCTTCAGCAAGTTGAGAGCCAACCTCTTTCACGTTCTGCTTAAGCGACTCGGTTTCTTTACCCTGTTTAATTAATTCGCCGATTTGTCTACTAAGTTTTTTTCGCTCAGCGCGGAGCGAATCTATGCGGGTCTTAAGTTGACGCCGTTCATTATCCAGCGAGAGAATCTTGTCCACGTCAACGGATTCGTTCTTTAACACAACAGATCTCTTGACCAGTTCAGGGTTTGCGGTTATAAACTTTAGGTCAAGCATATATTACCTTCAATGTCCCCAAATTTTATTATTTCTCATCAAGTGCCTGTTTAAGAATGCTATTAGCCAATTTATCGGCATCTTTGTTGAGTGTCCTATCAATCTTGAGTATCTGAAACGAATCAAATTGCTTAATTAAGGCACGGATTTTTTTGTGGAGTTTAATTAGCTCAGGGTTACGAATTTTGTAGCGACCGGTAATCTGGTTGACCAATAATTCGCTGTCCGAGAAGAGATGGACTTTCTTTTTTCCGAGCTGGAGTGCACGGGAGAGTGCGGCGATGATGGCACGGGCTTCTGTAATATTATTGGTTGCTTCTCCGATAAACATCCCTTCTTTAAGCAAAAGATTGTCGTGAATGTCTTTAAATACAAAAGCGAGTGCCGAAGGCCCGGGGTTGCCACGAGTGGTGCCGTCAACGTAAATTTTTATGCGCTCTGCACTGGATAGGAGTTTATCGGCATCCGGGTGAAGTTCACCCCTGGTCACAGAAGGTTCTGCTGTAGGTGTTGAGATGTCCGGAGAAGGTGCAGAGGTGGGATGAAGCGCTTTGAGCAATTGGGCGCAGTTGTGAAACGCCTGCCTCAATGAAGGCTCATTAATGTCTGGAAACAGATTGGCTATCTTGGATATGTCGCCGTCAGGTGTAGCCAGAATATCCAGAAGCTTATATACCGGGACTCTGGTGCCCTTAACGTAAAGTGTCTTTTTCGCCAACTGAGCAATATATGGTGGAAGTCTACTCATTTGTATTCAATGGACAATAAATTGAAATAAGAATTTACCGACCAGAGAAGAAAATCAAGAATAAAATCAATGAGTACTCTAACAGCAACTTTATTTTTCCATTTTTCTTTCCTGAGTATGCGGGCTGGCTGTAGCCGAAGCGGGCTGTAGCACGATATTAAGGTCACGAAGCAGAGTGCCAGTCACGGATTTAAGCTCTACCAGGGATTTGAGATACTCAGTAATAGCGCTGAGATGTCGTGCTCTGGCAACGGCGAGGTCGCGCTGAAAATCCAGAACGTCCTGGCTGGTCGCCATACCCACTTCAAACCGTCTGAGTTCATCCTGCAGTTTTGCTTTTTCAAACTCAACGCCAATCTCGGTGATACCAATTCGTTTCAGGTTTGTCTGCACCTTGCGTACGGCATTCCGAACCTCTAACCGAATATTCTGCTCCAGGTTCCGCATCTGCGTCTCTAATTGTGAAACTTTCTTTTTTGCCTTTTTATATTCATTGCGCGCTTTTAGATTAAGCAATGGAAAGGCAAGCTCTATGCCAGCTGACCAGTGGTTATAATCCAGCGACTCAAGTTCATCGTGCGAGTGATTAATGTCATAATCAATGCCAGAAAACCCATAAGTGCCGAATACGTTCAATTCGGGCAGGAGTTGATTTTTAGCCAGGCGACGCTGAATTTCAGCAAGTTCCTTCTGCTTCTTAATTGCTGAATAATCTGGACGGAACAATAAAGCTTCGCAATATGCATGCTCTTCGTCGACAACTTCCTCCTGGTATGAGAGTTTATCCAGGGGGACGAGGGTAGCCTGCCATTGCTCCGAGGTGCGAGAGATATTCATAATTTTTTTCAGGGCATCACTGACGTCGCGGATAGTCTTGGCTGCGACGAGCAATTCGTCCTTACGCGCAGCTACCTGGGCTTCAGCCTGAAGCACATCGGTTGCCGGTAAGACACCGGTCTCATATTTCACCCTATTTGAGCGGAGTAATTCTTCGGCTTGTTGAAGTGAGATTTTATGCACCTCATAATTCTCAATGGCAAAGACCAAATCCCAGTACGTCTTAATCGCCTGAGATAGAATGTCTATGACGAGTTTCTGAAACTGTTCATTGATAATTTTTCGATTAACCTTGGCGATTCGGATATTAGCGGTGGTCACAAATATACCGGCGTTTTTCAGTAATGGCTGTTTTCCGGTAAGTGTTGCTTCCGAACGATAATAGGGGTTGTAGATATAAGCAAATACGTCATTTGTCTGATACCTGAACATATTATAAGAGAGCTGGAGAAGCGCACCAGTGGGGAGGAGCTGTGATATTGAAGCAACAAATAGTTTTTCGGTCTCGTGCATAACAGGAGGAGAACCAAAAAGTCCAGCATACCCAGAGATATTTTTTTCTTCAGACTCAGAGCGCTCGTAGGAGACTGAGATGGTCGGGTCAAAGATACCATACGCAGAGCCTATGTCGTACTCTGCAATCAGGCGGTCAATATCCACTGTCTTAATATCCAGATTGTTTTGCAATGTGAAGGCAATGACTTCATCAAGCGAAATCTTTAATGGATGAGTGGCTAATGGGCTGGTAAAGTCGTCGTCTGAGACCCCAGCGGAAGTAGCGGGTTGTATTGAGCCCGCAAAGACAAATACACTTATCCACATCATTAATGCGACTATGCAGAGTCTCATTATAAGACAAAGTGGTATTAACTTTTTTATTGCCATTTTTCTTTTACCTCCTAGGGAAAAGTTAAGATAGGATTGTGTGAAAAAAGGAAGAAAGAAATCAATATTCTTTTTGAGCTTCAAGATATTTAT
>JAGHBZ010000018.1 GCA_021160705.1 Candidatus Sumerlaeota bacterium | reverse complement strand
GGCATAGCCCATTCTGAAAAATTGAAATGCGTTCTGATAAAGATATAGTGCATACACAAGAGTGGAAAATTCGGGACCTCCTGCTCTGCCGCCGAGGTCAGGAGATATTCCAGTTGTCATAATATAGACGTGAGTGAAATATTGAAACGAACCAATAATGCCCATTACGATATTGAAGAATATAACAGGGCTTATCATAGGAATGGTAACATTAAGAAAGCGTTGCCACCAGTTGGCGCCATCAACGATTGACGCCTCATAGAGGTGTTGAGGTACCTGCTGTAGACTGGCAAGAAAAATAATCATAGCATTGCCGATTGTCCACATCATTACGAGGATGAGAGCGGGTTTTGACCAGCGTGGGTCAGTGAGCCAGCCCGGACCATTGATGTTGAACATTGCAAGAACCGCATTTATGAGTCCGTACTCAGGGTTAAGAATCCAGACCCAGAGAATCGCCGTTGCGACGACCGGGACAACACTCGGCAGAAAAATCATTGTTCGGAAAATTGACTGTCCTTTAATCCGCAGATTAAGTAACATCGCAGCAATAAGCGCAAGGGTTAGTTGAAGCGGTAGCCCAAATGCTGTGAGGTAAAATGTGTTCCAGAGCGATTTCCAGAACAGCGGGTCTTCAAATAGCAGGAGCTGATAATTCTCAAGCCCAATAAAGCGCGGGGGACGAACGATATTGTAGCGACAAAAACTGAAAAACGCCGAAGCAACTATCGGGAACAGCCCAAAAACACCGAACCCGATAAGCCAGGGCGATGCAAAGAGTAACCCTATACGCTCAGCACGTGTAAATATTCCTCGTTTTTTCATATCTTACACTTAACAAATAGTGTTTTCAATTAAACTATACCACAAATCAAAATTATGAAATGTTACAGTGCTAACTTCTACAATGCTAACTTCATCATTTGATACCCAGAAATTTCAAAGACCTGTTCAATTCGCTTTGCAATTCTTTATCCAGGGTTTTCAGTGCCTTTTCAGGGGTTATTCTGTTCGCAAATACCATTTCCACACGTTGATTCAATTTCTCCACCAAAATCTGGGTTATAGGGAGTGGCGGATAAAATCGTGCCCGTCCTTCAAGGAGCTGGTTAATAAAAAACTGAAACTTTTCGTCGACTATTTTTTTGAACTCAGGACGCTCAAGGGTGGCTCGTAGTGGCGGAATGTTATATAACGCTGCGGCGAACCGTGCAGATTGTTCAGGTGAAATCAGCCACCTTAAAAACTCCCAGGCTTCCTCTGGATGGCGTGTGCCCACAGGGATGACCCAGAAACTGCCTGACACTGACGTGTAGCCTGCACCACCTTTAACCGCATCAGGATACGCAAAAATACCATAATCAAGTTCCGGGGCGAATTGCTTAATAAACATAATGAGCCATTGCCCATCCTCCTTTAGTGCAAGTTTACCGGTGAAAAAAGGGTTCTGAGGACTTTGATACGCACCAAACCCAGCCTGAAATCTTCGCCAATTATCCAGTCCTACCCGCTGGTACATTTTGTTCATCCATTCAAGTGCACGAATGTTGCCCGGCTGGTCAAACGTCATAGTGCGGGTAGCAGGGTCATATATCCTGCCTCCAAAGTTCCAGAACCAGATGATTGCAATTGACGGAACAAAACCGATACGTTTGATTCTCCCTGCATTATCAAAAACATTTAACGTCTCAGCCCAGTGTTCCAGTTCCTTGATGGTTGTAGGTGGATGTTCAGGGTCAAGTCCAGCCTGACGCGCTAATGTCTTGTTATAATAAATAGCCATACAATTCAACGTTGTGGGCACTCCCCAGTGATGTTCTCCAAACACACCATATTCCCATATCCCTGGCAAGTATGCCTCCTTAGTAAACCCGGCTTCACGCATACGGTCTTCAAGCGGTAGAAAACAACCTGACTCGCCCATACTGACCAGCATCCATTCCCACACAGTGGCTATATCCGGGGGCACACCACCAGCAATCGCAGCAAGCAATTTATCCCCTATAAGGAAGTAGCTGGGTTTGACTCTGATATGAGGATGCGTCTGGTTAAATTCATCAACAAGTCGCTCAAGGGCTTTTCCCTCGTAGCCACCCCAGGCATGCCAGAACGTTAATTCAACCACGCCATTTTGCTCTCTTGCTCCCCTGCATCCTACAAGAAAAAATATCATTAGCACTGGCACTATAACCCGGAATATCCAAATCTTGATTTTATTCACGTTCATAGTTCGCTCTTGCGTGAAAAAACGAAATTCAAGATAGGAGAGCATAAACCAAACGTTGATTCTTCACAAGAAGAAAGCATTGGCTAAAAAAGTATCCGATTGAATTGAGGGATAACCGTTATTCTTTGACGGTGCGCAGAAACTTTTCAATACCAGCAACAATTGCCTCAGCCTGCTGTTCTTGATAATCAGGGTCGAGTAGTCGTGCTTCATCGTAAGGATGTGTCATAAACGCCTGCTCCACGAGCACCGCTGGTATACGAGTATTTCGCAGGGGATAATAATTAAAGTTTCCCACTGCACCAAATTCATTCCAGCCAAGTTTCAGGAGTTCGTCGTAGATTAACTTTGCCGGCAATGCACAATGTTTATATTTGTAATAAGTGCTTGTCCCGGATACTCGGTTAAACCCTCTGGCAGTACTTGCGGCATTTGCATGCATTGAGATGATAAAATCAGCGTTAGCCTCAATTGCGATTTGTACTCTTTGAGCCAGGGTAGGAGTAGAGTCACCATCGCGCATAAGAACAGTCTTAGCGCCGCGACTCTCCAGTGCTTTTTTAAGATAAGCCACTGCATTTAAATTAACGGTTTTTTCTAAGGTACCCATCAGCCCGACTGCGCCAGTATTTCCGCCGCCGTGTCCAGCCTCAAGCGCAAATACCAACCCTTTAACAGGCGACTCAGCAGTATCATCTATATGAGGAGGGCGTTTTATAAATATAGTCAATCCTCTTTTGTCCTTTTCTGTCCAGTATCCCCAGATTTGTTTGCATTTTAGTGGCACAGTCAGACGATACCATTCATCTTCAATCTGTTCGCCAGTAACAGTGCCTATCAGCTTCGCTCCTGTCTTATGGCTGAACCAGGTGGTTGCATAATGCGTGTTAAAGAAGTCAACATACAGGCAATTCTGAGGTTCGGTCTCCGGTGTGATAGCATACACAACATTCTCTTTAAGTGGTATCCACAACCTGTCATATTTCTCATCTCCGTTTATAATGCAATAAGTAAAGAAGGCGTGTGGTGGTGGCGTGCCCGGTGGTAGCAATGTTATGTTTCGTGCAGATACCCACCCGGAGAGCGACTTTGATAGTCTGACTTTGTATGCCTTGCCTCTTTTCCCGACAATCTCCAGTCGGGTACCTTTTGGGACTTCAGCCAGATAAGGACCACCAAGCCGAACGTAATGAGTGCCAAAAGTAATACCGGTTTTATCTTCAGTAGTTTCGCCCACACGCACACGAGCCTCATCCCATACCTCCACTGTTGCTTTTGATGTTGCTTTTAAGGTTTTCTTTGCCAGCCCCAGGAGTCCTCTCTTCTTTTTAAGCGTCACACGGATGGGAGAAGGCGTTGCCGAAAACCCCGCAGGAATCTTATAGGAGGCATAATACTCACCGGTAGGTTGATTGTTCTCGTCCACCTTCTCGGTTAAAGGTATTTTGACACGCCCATTCCAGCACCTGGCAAAACCCTTTAACCCGGCAGGACCTTTAGCACGTATCTTAAGCACATCACCGGGCAACAGTGATAGGTCAGTGGATGGCTTGGTAATCTTCACTGCGGTAGGTTTTGGTGTCGGAGTGGGTTCAGTCCTGATAACGGTCAAATAGCGAGTGGTTGTGGTAGTTCCGTCAGATGAAACTGCTGAAATTTTAATTTTGTTTTCACCAGGCTTCAGGGGAATATTATCAAACGCAAAAGCTCCGGTGGCATAAACTTTTACATTTTTGTCCTGAATCAGGATTTTATTTTCAGGCAGGGTTCTACCAAGCAAATGTACGACCTTACGAGTAGTCTTACTACCATCTTCGGGTTTAAAAATATGAAAGAAGACCTGCTCTCTTGCCTTTGCAGCCCCTTTAAGCGCAATAGTTATTTTTTTCACTTCGCCCGGGGCTACTTCGAGTCCGCTCAGCTCCTGCGTGGGTGCACCGTCGTATTCGACAATGAGTTTTACTGGCACTGGGGGTACTTTCAGAAATGCGAACCGCCCATCAGCACTGCTTGTCCACTTCTGTCTGAAAACCCGTGCTTTCTTGTATTTTGCCTTTTGAGTCTCAGGTTTGAGCGAGACCCAGGCATCCACCAATGGTTTGCCGTATTCATCGGTTACAGTGCCGAGAATAATACCATACTCAGGATGAGTTTTCCATTTCAGCTCAGGCACAGGCACTTTCGTTTGATACACAGTATCTTTAAGCCGTTTGAACGCCCCTCTACGTTTTGCTGAACTGTAAGAGAAGATAACTGTTCCGACTGCTTTGATTCTTCGCGTGAACTTAATTTCTTTGACATTTTCATCAACGTTCCATTTCCTGCCGTACATCCGCTGTCCACCGATTAATCGGTCTGCACCAATTCCTTTTACAAAATCGTACATCAACTCATCGTAATTGGGTTTTGGGTCAGGGATGTCCCAGTAAATCATCGGCATCAGAACATCCATACCACCAAGTCGAATCCAGTTCCAGGTGTCCTGATAATAATCGTGAAATCCACTGCTAAAATGATAATAGCCCTGGATATGATAACGGTTGTAAATTCCCCACGCTGCACAGGAGACAATAATATGGGGTTTCTCAGCCATAATCTCAGCATAGAGGTCATTGATTAATTTATCAAGCTGTTCCCGTTGCCAGTCAGCCCATTCTTTGCGATTAGGGTTACCACGTCCATAAAATCGGCGTGTGCTTATCGGGTCGTGACTGTACTGCGGACCTGGATAGCGTATTCGGTCGAGGTGTATGCCATCCACATCATACCGACGTACTACATCCATTATGACTTTTCGGATATATGAATGAACCTCAGGAATACCGGGTGACAGATAATAATATCCAGCCTTTGCGGCGTTCATTATGTTGCCCTTTTCATCCATACACACCCAAGGCTCAGGAGAATCAGGACCGTGCCTGTAATATAAATGCTCAGGAGTAGAGTGTGGAGGCGGCGTACCCTTTCGCCATAAAACAAGAGGGATGGGATTGATATACGCGTGAAGCTGGATGCCGTGTTTATGAGCTTCCTGAATTGCGAGCTCAAGTGGGTCAAACCCTGGGTCTTTCCCACCTATTAGTGGCGACCAGGGTTCAAGCGAACTCGGATAAAGTACCTCCGCTGCACCACGAATCTGGAATACCGCAGCGTTAAAATTGCCCTCAGCCATATCTTTCATAATGTTAATGATATTCTGCTTACACTTCTCAGGGTCTTTAGATGGCCACTCAAATCGAGTTATCCATAACCCGCGAAACTCACTCTTAGAGGAAGTAGATTGGCTCTTCTGTTCATGCTCAGACGTCGCTTCAGCAACGCCCTTCGCAAATAATGAACAGAAAATCAAAATTACAAACACTAAGACAACAAATGATAACCAAAAATGAGGTGGTCTTTTTACGATGTCTTTCATAATGGTTGCCCCTTTCTTAAATAATTTTGAAACAAGATAAGTCTTTTGCGTTCCCACATATTTATTCAACGATAAATTAAATTGTGTTGCCGAGAGAATAAGCCAGGATTTTAAACCATCTGGTGGTACTTTTAAAATACTTTTAAAAAATGAGACTCTCCAACCGAGTGCAAATGTTCAATGATTCTCTGTCCGGGTTGCACAGTATATAATTTCGACTCAAGGCTAAAGCCTGTGCTAAAAGCACAAAAAGGCTTATTAGAGTCGCTCGGCTGAACAACTCACAGAGACTGAATCCGCCAATTCTAATGCCTGGGGTTTGTCGACTTCAACTCTCGCTTTTTTTACTCTTTGGTCTTGCATAACGATATGAAGAACGTGGTTCGCCAATGATTCAAGTAGATAGAACTCCGACTGTTCCACTGCAGTGACTATCTTTTCTGTCAGAGTGTGATAATCTACGGTATGCTCTACAGAATCTGTTTTTACCGCATCAGTACCGTCAAATTCTAACTCTACATTAATCACCACATCCTGTTTGCTCTCTCGTTCCCAATCATTGACACCGAAAACGGCTTTAAGCCTGAGATTCTTTATATGAATAATTATGTTCACTCCAGTTCAGCTCCGTTAGTTGATAAGATGTTCCCCGCCATCAACAAAAATACACTCACCCGTGATATAATCATTCCGGATTAAAAATAAAATAGCCTTCACCACACTTTGAGGGTCACCCCGGCGCTGAAGAGGGATATGCTTACTCAGGCGCTCAAGGTATGCGTCGTCTTTCTCAGGTGGCGGAAGTATCAGTCCCGGCGCCACTCCGTTAACCCTGATATTCGGAGCCAACTCCTTTGCTGACATTCTCGTAAACTCATAAAGAGCTTTCTTTGAAAGAGTATATGCAAAATATTCAATATGTGACCTTGCGGCTTTCGCATCAATGATATTTATGATATGCCCTCTTTTGCAATGACGTGCAAACTCGCGAGTTAGAAAAAATGGCACTTTAAAGTTAATCGTGAATTGGCGGTCAAAGAGCTCTTCACTCGTGTCCATTAATCGTCCACGCTCGAACACCGAGGCATTGTTGATGAGAAGCGTGCAGTCAGGAAATGCGTCAAATACCGCTGGAATTAGCCTGAACACCTCAGCCATATTGGTAAAATTGCAGGGAAATAAACGGCATCTCCTGCCGGTATGTTCTATTTCGCGAGCAACTTCTTTAGCTTCACGTTCAGATGAATTATAATGTAATGAAATATCATACCCTTCGCGGGCAAGTGCCCGGGCAATAGCACGTCCAATTCTACGTGCGCCTCCTGTCACTAAAGCTGTTCCTTTCATACTTTATCTCGGAGTTGTAACTGGATTTTTGAAGATACCTCAGGTTGTTTACTGAACAACGAATAGTCTAAATTTACTGAATCCATTTTCTCTTGTCTATTGAAATAATCCTCTGAATCCATTGGCGGATATAAACACGCTCATTCCCAATCTCTGGATAAATCCTTTTGTTTGGCTCCAGAGATGACTCGAAATAGAATGTACCGATTGGTCTTACAGTCTTGACAGGTTCAAGGAAAAATTCTAATATCCCACTGTTCTTTTTTCTGGGTATATCACCCAATGTAAAAAGAGAGGAGAAATTGGCAATGAGAAACTCACCGGTATTATGGTTTATGGTATTTTGTCTTTTTGGATTTACTGAAATTATCTCTGGACAGCAGGAACCTAAGACAAGCAGTGAGAACACCCCTGTAGAAAATGCAAAGATAAAACTAATTATTCGGATTGATGACATAGGATTTTGTCACGCTACCAATCTGGCACTCAAAAGGATTCTGGATGAAGGGGTGGTGACTGCGGTCTCAGTGATAGTAACTACCCCGTGGCTTGACGAGGCAGCTGAAATATTACGTGAACATCCAGAAGTAAGTGTAGGTGTACATCTTGCTTTGAATAGCGAATGGCGTGAGTTTCGCTGGGGACCCGTGATGCCATATAATAAAGTACCTACTCTGGTAGATGCGTTTGGGAAATTTTATGGAAGTCGCCGTGAACTTATGGCACACAAGCCCAGAATACACGAGGTGGCTCAGGAACTTAAAGCCCAGATTGAACTGGCTTTACGAAAAGGACTCAAAATTTCTTATTGCGACTATCATATGGGTGCGGCGATGTCTACATTAGAGTTTCAGGAAATCGTAGAACGGCTCGCATTAGAATATGGTATTGGTATCTCCCGGTATTTTGGCGAACAGGACACACCTAACGTTTACAGTGTTCCACCGGAGCAAAAACTTGAGGAAGGTATAAAAATCATAGATGGATTGAGCACCCCGGGGTTGTATTTGTTTGTGTGCCATCCCG
>JAGHBZ010000127.1 GCA_021160705.1 Candidatus Sumerlaeota bacterium | reverse complement strand
TGGTATTGCCTGGCTTAACGCATTCGCCGGTAACACACTTAGCTTTCTCCAGTCAGGAAAAATTCGGTCGTATATTTTGTCGCTGGTTACTGCGGTTGTGATTATGGCAATTCTAATTTTTATTTTGTTCAAATAAAAAACAATTTATAAGGAGTAGCCGAAAAATGGATTTCATCAACACGTATCTACTTCCGCTGATAACGTTTATTCCTATAGCTGGCTTATTTGTCATCTTGTTAATCCCAAAAGAGCAAAAGACACAGATACGCCTCGTTTCTGCTCTGTTTATGTTTATTGTAGGGGGTCTATCCGCATATCTATTTTTTGCTTATGATAAATCAAATACCGATATGCAATACGTACTACGATTTCCCTGGATACGTCCGTTTAATATTGAGTTTTATATGGGAGTGGATGGATTGAGCGTACTTCTGATTTTTCTTACCGGAATGCTTTCATTTCTTGCGGTATTTTCTGCCTGGCACATTGAAAAAGGGGTAAAAGGGTTTTACGCAATGTATATGTTGCTGGTCACAGGGATGATGGGTGTGTTCTGTGCACTTGATTTTTTCCTGTTCTATGTGTTCTGGGAGTTAATGCTTCTGCCGATGTATTTTCTTATCGGGGTATGGGGCGGTCCTAAACGCGAATATGCCGCTATCAAGTTCTTTATATACACGCTGGCGGGCAGTGTCCTGATGCTTATCGTTATACTGGCATTTTATTTTAAGACTGGCTCTTTTGATATGCTCTACCTGATAAAGAGTCGTGCATTTAAAGACTCCCCGGTACTGGAAATTATACTCTTTATTATGCTTTACATAGGGTTTGCCATAAAGTTGCCAGTTTTTCCGTTTCATACGTGGTTGCCTGATGCACACGTAGAAGCTCCCACTGCTATTAGCGTAATTCTGGCAGGAATACTCCTGAAAATGGGCGGATACGGGCTACTCCGAATAAGCTATCCAATGTTGCCGAGCGCAGCAATGCAGTCTACCATTGCGCTGACTCTTGCTATCTTTGGGTTGATTAATATCATTTATGGAGCGCTATGTGCAATGGCGCAGACAGATTTTAAGAAGCTGGTGGCGTACTCATCAATTAGCCATATGGGTTTTGTGCTTTTAGGTATTGCTGCACTAACGCCTGAGAGCCTGAATGGTGCGGTATTCCAGATGTTCAATCACGGGATGTCATCAGCTATGATGTTTATGCTGGTTGGTGTCGTCTATGACCGTGCACACCACCGCGACCTATTCAGATTTGGCGGGCTGGGAACAAAACTCCCGGTGTATTTTACCCTGGCAATTATAGGATTCTTTGCCGGACTCGGTCTGCCGGGAATGGGTGGATTTATCAGTGAAGCTATGGTTTTTCTCGGCTCGTTTAAAATCTATAGAACCATAACTATTACTGCAACTCTTGGTATTATTCTTACTGCATCTTACATTCTCTGGACAATCCAGCGAGTATATCTCGGTAAGCTAAGACCGGAATTTGAATCATTTAAGGACGTTGATGCACCGGAGGCAATCAGTCTCACACCACTGGCGGTTGGGTGTATTTTCTTCGGAATAGTGCCATCAGTTGCACTGAATGTTATCGCACCATCAATGCAGGCGTTAATTAACTGGGTGAAATTTTAACACGAAAAGGAATTTAGTGAAACTGAGCAATATAGTATATTTCAGTCGCCCTGGCACTGAATCGTCGGACTATTGTTCGGATTCCTACGAGATAATTTTTTGCGGAAACGAGTAGAACAATGCAGTGGACATCAGGAATTATAGAACAATTGCCACGTGACCTCAGCACTATTGCGCCGGAAATTGCACTTGTTATTACCATACTGGCATTAATACTTATTGACCTTCTGATGCGAGGTGAGGTCTCGTTCTCAATTAGTTTTTTTGCGATTATTGGTGTATTCATCAGTCTGCACCTGTTGTTCAACGCATTTTATAATCCAGCTCCATCACGCACAGCATTCTGGGGTCTGCTTGCCGTAGATAAATTTACGCTCTTCTTAAAATTGATTTTTCTTCTTTCCACGTTTCTGGTAATTTTACTCACACTTCAAAGTAATCTGATTTACCCATATAGGGTTGGTGAATACTATACACTCCTGCTGACTGCTACTATGGCGATGTGTTTTCTGGTCAGTGCACGCAACTTTATTTTATTTTATCTTGCACTGGAGACGCTGAGCATCTCTTCTTATGTGCTTGCCACATACACGAAACGCGACGTCTTTTCCACTGAGGCAGGACTTAAGTATCTCATCTATGGTGCAGCTGCCTCTGCGGTTATGCTGTTCGGCATCAGCTATCTTTATGGACTCACCGGAACGCTTGACATCACTGCCTGGGTCAATGTGCTGACTCCTGTTACTTCTCTCACCGTACTGCTGGCGTTATTGCTGGTCTTTGTGGGAATAGCATTTAAGATTTCTGCTGTACCTTTTCATTTCTGGGCACCTGATGTGTATCAGGGTGCGCCTACCCCAATCACCGCTTATCTGTCAGTCGCTTCAAAGATAGCCGGGTTTGGTGCACTGTTTCGTGTGAGTTTACCGCTATTCACAGACCTCATCATTCCGGGTAGCAAAAAGATTCTGCTTATGCTCGGTCCGTATCATTTTCAGTTTGCAACATTCTTCTGGATAATCTCGGTCATCACTATGACATTTGGCAATCTGGTAGCGCTTCGCCAGAATAATCTGAAACGACTGCTTGCCTACTCCAGCATTGCACACGCCGGCTATATCCTGATGGGTATGACCGTGCTGGACGCGGCGGCTCTCAAGGCTATGTTGTTTTATTTTCTGATTTATATGTTTATGAACATTGGGGCTTTTTACTGCGCAATTGTGCTGGAGAACAAGACCAGAATCGGCGACATCACTCACTATAAAGGTATTGTCAATGAATATCCGTATCTGGTGGTTGGGTTTGGAGTGATACTTTTCTCCTTAACGGGTATTCCACCATTTGGCGGGTTTATCGGTAAATACTTACTATTCGCTGCGGTGGTAAATAAAGCACTCTCCACTCCTCACGCTATGTTTTATTTTTCGCTGGCTATCATTGGTGTTCTTAACAGTGTTATCTCGCTCTATTATTATGTGAGAATCCTCAAGATTATGGTGCTGGAAAGCCCTGCTAAAAAAATTGGTGTTCCCTGGACGCCCGTGGAGTCGCTCTTAATAGCTATTTTTGTCATTGCTATTTTTTACCTCTTTGTACTCTGGACACAGCCGTATGTACTCATAGAAAATGTCGTGAAATCTATAATTGTGTGAGGATGAGGAAAATATGGTTCAGTCCGACAAAGCTCTGCTCGAAAAATTGAATAAACTCTTTGCTGATGAGTATCATTCATTCACGGAAGCAATCTTAAATGCCGCGCCTTACGTGGATGAGTCAATGAAAGAAGCAGAGGCAGTACTTAAAAGAATCGTGGAACAAGAAAAAGAACACGCCCGACTGCTGGGTGAGCTTATCTACAAACTTGATGGTGTTCCTGATACTGAAACCTACAACACGGACATCGGCGACATAAATTATCTCTCGCTTCAGGCACTGTTGCCACGTATTATTAGGTTCAAGCGAGAACAATTAGAACGATATAGAGCAATGGTGAAGGAATGCGGAATCGGACTGGATGAGGTTCGCTCTCTGATGCGAAGATTGGCTAACGCCACGGCTGAGCAACTCAAGTCTCTTGAACCCCTCCTCTCCCAGCTCCATCATAAAAAATAACTAATGATTTTCAAATAAAATTTCCAACAAACCCGACATATATAACTCCCTTTAGGAGTAGGACTCTTTTCTTGGATATTTTCCTGTTTTCGCCGCAAGCCAAAAGCCCACTCAGGTTGAATCTTTTAGAAAAAAGTTGACTCATTCACTCTATTTCTACTAAGATATTAAAATATTCGAATATGTTAATATCTGGGGTACCGATGGCTAATTTAGATGTCAAAAAAATATCTAATTTCTTTAAGACTCTTTCACACCCGACCCGAGTGTTGATAACTCTGGAGCTACTCCAGGAGAAAAGATGCGTTACTGATATTGGAGAATTAGTAAACCTTCCCCAGCCAAATATCTCACAGCATTTAGCTATCCTGAAAGCTGGCGGCATCGTTGACTGGACTCAGCAGGGAAAGACAAAATGCTATTTCTTGAAAGACCCGCAGTTAATAGAAAATCTATTTAAAATATTCAAATAGTAATATATGAAATGGTATATGTCCCCTATAACGGGTAGATGAAGTGAGTGAGGTTGTCAAGGTCTCCAGAGGAATTTATAAAATCTTGAGACAAAGGGAGCTGTAGAATGGTTAGAATAGATGAGTCCAAATGTCAGGGTTGTGGGAATTGTGTAGAGGTTTGTCCTACTCAGGCGATATCTTTAAAAGATGGTATAGCCAGTATTGATGAGACCAGATGTGTTGAGTGCTTTAGATGTGTAAGCGCCTGTCCCATAGGTGCTATCACTCCAGTTTTTGAGAAAAGCACCGGAACGCCTACTTCATTACCCATTGCGCCTCCCGCTCCTATAGACTTTCCGCACCGAAGAGCTAGATTTGGCGGGGCTGGAGCGGGTAGAAGAATGAGAAGACGCAAAAGAATGGGCTGGGGCAGAAGAAGAGGGTTTTATTAACTTTAGGAGAGAATAATATGTTGGCAGAGTTCAAAAGCAACCGACTTGAAAAGATTCTGAAAGAAATTGAGCACCCAGAAATCGCTTATACGCTTTTTGATTTAGGAATGATGAATGATATTAACATAAGTGAGGATAAGGTCTCGCTTACTTTGAAAGTCCCTATGCTGGGTATCCCCATAAGGGAGCTTCTAATAAGCGAAATTGAATCTGCGGTAAAAAAAGTAGAGGAGAATATAGAAGTGGAGATACGCTTGGAAGAAATGAACGAGGAGGAGAGAACAAGATTTTTGAAAATGGCTCAACAGGGATGGCGCTTTTAAAATAAAAATTTTTGATATAAAAAAAGCCAACTGAGAGAAAGCAGAAATCTCCGGCAATTTGCTAAAAGATAGCAAAATTAAAAAGACTAAGGAGTAATAAGAATGACGCATTTGCTTTTTACACCTTATAGAATCGGAAACCTTGAACTAAAAAATCGTGTGGTTATGACGACCTTAAAACTTGGATATGGGACTAAAGATGGTAAAGTGACTGAGAGACATATAGCATTTTACCTCAGAAGAGCCAGGGGTGGTGTGGGTCTGATAATAACGGAACCAATGTATATTCTCCTGAACGAAAAATTTTGTTTAAGGAGGCACGAGGAAAGAGATTGAGTGATAGATATTACGCAAACTCTAAGGTTGAAATTAGAGGAATTCTTGCAAGACATTATGATTTCCTGCTTGATTTTATAACCCTCGGTTCTTATGCCACTCTCTTAAAGAAAGCAATTGAATTTATGGAAATACATAAAACTGATAAGATTTTGGATTTAGGATGTGGAACTGGCAGAAATGCCTGCCTGATGAATAATTACTTGTCCGATGAAGGCTTCATTGTAGGCATAGATATTTCTCAGATAATGATTCGTCAGTTTATAAAAAAATGCAACAATTTGACAAATGTCTATGTGCTGTTCTCACGTGCAGATGAGACACTTCCTTTTAGAAATGAGGTATTTGATAAAGTGCTGGTTTCTTTCTTGTTACATGGTTTCCCCCAGAATGTGAGAGAAAGTATCATTGAAGAGATATATAGAGTCTTAAAACCCACTGGCAAACTGTTTATTCTTGATTATAACCAGTTCACATTTGAGGAATCACCCCTGCATTTAAGGTTACTATTTAGATTATTAGAATGTTCCTATGCCTTTGATTTCATAAAGAGGGATTGGAAAGAGATATTATTCAGCAAGGAGTTTACCTCCTTCAGGGAAAAGTTATTTTTTAAGAACTATGTTAGAATCCTTGAAGTAAAGAAAAGATAATTGAAAAATGAGTCCAGATATTGAAAAATGGCTTGAAAGAGACGGAGAAGAATTCTTGAAGGGCATAGGTATTAAGGAAGGGCAAGTTGTATTAGATTTTGGGTGTGGAGAAGGACATTATACTCTCCCTTTAGCAAAAGTTGTTGGACAAAAAGGTAGAGTTTATGCTCTTGATAAAGATAGAGAAGTATTAAATAAGCTTAGAGAGTTAATTGATAAGATGGGTCTAAGAAACATAACACTCTTACATCGGGAGACAAAAGTCCCTTTAGAGGATAATTCTATTGACGTGGTTTTATGTTATGACGTCATTCATTACGAGAAAAAAAGGGGAATAATATATAACGAGATTTATCGGATATTAAAGCCAGAAGGATTTCTTTCTCTTTATCCCAAGCATTGCAAAGAAGACAATCCTTTAATGGAACTCGCCGATATGGGATTAGAAGATATTATAAAAGAGGTCCAGCTCTCAGGATTTATTCTTGAATCTAAGCTATCCAGTGAGTGCTTGCACGATGATTATTATAATAAATGTGTTATTTTAAATTTTAAAAAGGGAGGAGGATAAGATATGGATGTCCAAGAATGGAAAGACGCAATTGAGACCGAAAGAAGACAAAAAGACCTTTTCTTTAAAGGGGGTTACCAGTCGCCTATTCCTTTTGAAGAAAGAGCAGATTTCAAGGGCTTAAATTATTATCCCCCTGAAATTAAATATAGATTTGAGTTAGAATTAGCTGAACACCCGCAGAAAGAAATTATCAAGATTGAAGATACTAAAGGGAATATAAGAGAATTTATAAGATGGGGGGAGTTCAGGTTTAATATAGATGGAGTGGATTGTACATTGCAGGCATATAAATCGGATAAACTGGAGGAGAGATTGTTCGTTCCTTTTAGAGATTTAACTTCAGGCAAAGAAACCTATGGGGCTGGAAGGTACTTAGACCTGGAGCCAGAAAGAGACCTTACCCCTGAAGGAAAATGGATTTTAGATTTTAATAAAGCCTACAACCCCTGGTGTGCGTATAGTAAAGATTATGCCTGTCCATTTACTCCACCTGAAAACTGGCTAAATGTGTATATAAGAGCTGGGGAGAAAAATTACAAATGAGCATTAAAGAGAATCTTTTAATGGATATTTCAGGTGGGAAAGGAGTTCTTATTGTAGTATCTCCTTATTGTTTTTAAACTTTTTTATAAACAATAGGAAAATATAACAAGAGCAAAAGTAGCCACGAATAAAATAAAGCAAACTTAGCGTAGGTCTTTACTATCAGTGGATTTTACGAGATTTTCCATCCATCTCTTTTGTAACATCAGTTAGGAACACCCTATTTAGTGCTCCTGGTGGCTTGATGTGAAGATAAAAAATTCGTTGCAATCTCCTGCACCTGACTCCTCCCATTCTGCCGACGCTCCACAGCGATAATACTAAAACCTGATTGACGCCGAGGTTATAATTGTGGTATAAGAGATTCCAGGTTATTTAGGTTTCTTGAGTGCATTGTGATGGTATTATTAGGAAGGATGAGGGTCTGGCAAAATTACCATCAATTCGCTGGCGTATGATGGTTGTTGAAGTTGCAGGGACTATGCCTATTTTTTGCTATATCTGGTCTTTGCCTTGGGAGGTGGCAGGTACAATCAATCTTTTTTGCGAGTGCCAGAGCATCTTGCAAACAACAATAAATTTGAAAGGAGTTATTTATGTCAAAAAAAGTAGAAGAAATTCTGAATTCAATAGAATCTCTCTCAGAAGAGGAATTTGCTCGTTTGAGGGATTGGTTTGCTGAAAGAGATTGGGAAAGATGGGATAGAAAGATTGAAGCGGATTCAAAATCAGGAAAGCTGGATTTCCTGGTTAAGGAAGCCTTAGATGAAAAAGAAAAAGGTAAACTAAAGGAACTCTAAATGCATAGAGCAACTAATCGTTTCTGGAGATGCTTTGTAGAACTACCCGAACACATTCAAAAGCTGGCAAAGAAAAATTTTGACCTGCTTAAGGAAGACCCACTTCATCCTTCTCTCCATTTTAAGAAAGTAGGTAAATTTTGGTCGGTGCGGATAGGGAGCAACTACAGAGCACTCGCTGTTAGGGACGAGCAAGGTTTAATATGGGTCTGGATAGGCGACCATAAGGAATACGATAAAATGATTAAAGAAATAGGCTGATACTGAATCAGATGGGAAGGCACAAAAAAGCGGTCAAGCGGGTAGCAATAGGCAGAAGGTGTTTTTTATCATCTGTATGTTTTTATATCCATATCTGTAG
>JAGHBZ010000352.1 GCA_021160705.1 Candidatus Sumerlaeota bacterium | reverse complement strand
GCGTGGTGTAGTGATGGGCGAGGAGCTATTTTATTCCGCTCCATTGGATGGAAAAGTCACTGAAGTTTATATCAACGTATTTGATAACATAAGCAAGGGAACAAAATTGTTGAAGATTGTAAACGAGAACCTTGAATTAAAAAGACGGACCCTGGAGCGGGAAATAGCTGATTTGCAGACTGCTCTTGAGATAAAAAAAGACCTGGAACTGCCCATAGAGATTGATGAAAAAATGATTTCTCTGAGGAATGAGATTCAGGGACTTGAACGCGAAATAGAAGTCCAGAAACAGTCATTAGAGACACAACGTGAACGTGTGAGTATCGCCAAAGCGGCTTATGAACGTGCACAATATCTTGCCGGGCTTGAAGCCGTGACAAAACGACTGGCAGAGAACCGACACGTGCTCTACCTAATTGCAAAAGCAAACATTGCTGACCTTGAGGCTCGAATCGCCAATCGGGAGGCTACACTTAAATCACTTAAAGAAAGATTGTCTATTCTGGAAAAAAGAAAACAATTACTTAAAGAAAAATCGCCGTCTCTTTACTCTGATATATCAATTACTCTGAGAAAGAAACAAGCAGAGCTTGAAGAAATAATTAAACAACAAGAACAGGGTCTAATAATAGCCTCATCGCCAGGGAAAGTTGATAAAATATATAAACCAGTTGACTCCTTTGTCTTAGAAGGTACACATCTGCTAAAGGTCATCCGTAGTGATAGGCTATATGTGCTGGCATATATAAAACCAAAACTATTAAGAAAGATACACCTGGGACAGGAGGCGGTTATTTTATTTTCTAAACATTCGGTAAAGGGGAAAATCGTTGAAATCTCGGATAAGATGGAACCACTTCCCTCAATCTTTCGGAGTCCATTCCGTTTGCGGGAGAACTATGGCAAAATTAAAATTTTGCCGATTGAACGAGACTATACAGAGGAGATATTCAAACCCGGTCTCCAGGTGAGAGTACGTTTACTAAAAGTATCTTCCTAATCAAAAATAATGTTTTTCATTATAGATATATTAGAACAGGTGTTTACATTTCTTGTTGATTTTTTAGGACACCTATATAATTTATTCGTGATTGAGCCATTAGTCTTCTTTTCAAAGATATATGTTACTGACTTGATTATGTTCTTTTTACCTGCGATTATTTTTGATTTACCGAGATATATACTTTCGGACATTGTAGTGCTGGTGCGAGAATGGTTTTTTCTGCCGGATTACGAAACCACAGAGTTTGCACGTCGTCTCAGAAGTGATAACCCTCCCTCAGTGTCCGTACTGCTCCCCGGGTATAATGAAGCAGACACTATAGAGCGAACCATAGAATCTTTTCTTGAAGCGAGGTATCCCAATATGGAATTAATCGTGGTGAGCGATGGCTCTATAGATGGGATGGATACTATTTGTCGGAAATATGAGCGAAACAAAAAGATACGTTTTTATGTTCATTATGAACGATGCGGGAAAAGTGCAGCGGCAAATTTCGCACTCAGGATGGCACGTGGTGAATTTGTACTTATAGCGGATGCTG
Source organism: Candidatus Sumerlaeota bacterium (assembly GCA_021160705.1). Lineage (GTDB taxonomy): Bacteria > Sumerlaeota > Sumerlaeia > MWCT01 > JAGHBZ01 > JAGHBZ01. The sequence continues at coordinate 1,441 of JAGHBZ010000352.1, read as the reverse complement.
ATACCACTTTTGACCGAGATGCTGTTTATCAGATTTTGTTACCTTTCGCAGACCCACGTGTAGGTGGCGTGAGCGGTAACCTCAGGGTTCGCAACTGGGATAAATCGCTTATTACACGTTTTCAGGCGCTTGAATATCTTTTTAGCATCACTATTGGACGTCGATTCAGTCATATGCTAAACATACTGGCAATTGTATCTGGAGCGTTTGGTGCGTTCAGAAGAAAAGTGCTCCTTGAAATTGGCGGATGGGATACAGGTCCCGGGGAGGACGCTGACATCACTATAAAGATTCGTAAGGCTGGTTATAAGATTGCATTTGCACCCAGAGCTATTTGCCAGACTAATGTACCAGAGACCTGGAAAGCTTACTGGCGACAGCGACTCCGCTGGAATCGTAGTCTTATAAGGTTTAGGTGGCGCAAGCATCGTAACGTCTACACTGATTGGCGTAGATTTGATTTAGGAACTGTGGTGGGTATGGCGGATAGTTTTTTCTTTCAAGCAGTTATGCCGTTCATTCGTGTGCCGTATGTTATTCTTGTGGCATTATTTTTCCTGGAAAAAAGCCACATCATTATTTCCGGGACTTTTTATTTTTATACGCTCGCCAATGTTCTACAGTTCATTATCGCTATAATACTCTCAGAGCGACCACGCCAGGATTTGAATCTCTGGTGGACTGGTTTTCTATACACATTTTTCCGTCTATATGAGACACTCAATCGTGTGTATGCGTGTGTGGACGAGTATTTGTTTGAGACCTCATTTACTGACCCATACGTACCAGAGCGAGTCCTGAAACAGAGCGACCGCAAATGGTTTTCGTAAACAGGGGTGAGTGTAATGAAGCTGGTTCTTATCAGCATTTTGAGACTTGTATCTAATGATGAGTAGCGTGAGAAAGGAGGAAAAAATGAAGACATTTGTGAGTGTAATATGTCTATGTGTATTATTTTCTTTTTCCTGCACCTTGCTGAGAAAGGGACCCAAAACTATTATTGTTGCCCAGGATGGTTCTGGCGATTTTGCATACATTCAGGCTGCGGTGAACAGTGTCCCTGCTAAAAATACAGAACCTGTTACCATTTTTATCAAATCAGGCAAGTATAATGAGCGAGTGCTTATTCCATCGGGCAAACCTTTTATAACTCTGAAAGGTGAGAACCGAAAAGACACTATAATCACTGCCCGGGTGCCCCACAAAAATCCCCGTAATTCTGGAGTGATTAGAATTAATGCTCCTCATACCACATTAGACTCCCTGACCATAAAAAATACACATCCGTTGGGTTCAGGTGCTGAGATGGCGGTTAGAGTATTTCCAGTGAAAGGCGTATTAATCAAAAACTGTGCTCTCTACGGGAAACAGGACACAATTTATTTTTATGGTGGTGGCAGTACTGGACAGATTATTGATTCTTATATTCAGGGTGCTAATG